>JAOPUS010000294.1 GCA_025963345.1 Blastococcus sp.
GACCTGGCCGAGGACCTCCTCGGTGGCCGGGTTGATGTTGTCGAACTCGGCTCCGGAGGAGGAGCCGACGAGCTCCCCGTCGATGAGCATGCGGCTCTCCGGCGTGTATTTCGCCAGGGGTGGGATCTCGGTCATGAGTGGCTGTCCTTCTTCGTCGATGATGTCGGATCGGGGCTGAGGTTGGTCAGGAACGGCTCGCTGGTGCGTCCCACACCAGCGGAAGGCTGTTGAGACCCCAGAGACCGCTCACGGCCTCGTCGAAATCGGCGTCGTCGGCCAGTCGGTACTCCGGGATCCGCTTGTGCCATTCCTCGTACGCGATCGCCAGCTCGTGGCGGGCCAGGTGCGAGCCGAGGCACCGGTGCGGACCTGCCCCGAACGTGAGGTGCGGGATACGGGTGCGGTCGAAGTCGACCGTCGTCGCATTCTCGAAGAGCGCCTCGTCCCGCCCGGCCGAGGACATGCCCATGACGACGTACTCACCCTTGCGCACGGGGCACCCGTTGATCTCGGCGTCCCGGGTGAGGACCCGCGGCGAGTTCACGATGGGATAGACCCGCAGGAGTTCCTCGACGGCATTGGGGATGAGTGAGGGGTCGGCGACCAGCCGGGCACGGTCCTGGGGGTGGGTGGCCAGGTGCAGCATTCCGTAGCCCAGTTCGGCCGTCACGGTGTCCAGGCCGGCCTCGAACATGAGCAGATAGAAGGACAGCAGGTCGTCGTCGCTGATGGGCTCGCCGTCGAAGGTCCAGGTCATCGCCAGGGAGAACAGGTCCTTCTCATCGCTGGTCGTAGGGGCCGACCGCCGTTGGACAAGCAGGTCGGCGAAGTACCGGGTGACGGCGTCCTGTGCCTCGAGCGGGCTCAGGCCTGCGTAGGTCCCGTCGGCACCCGGGTGGAGGATGGCGGTCTCCCACAGCAGGAACTGGTCCAGCTCCGACTGGGGCAGACCCATCAGGCTCAGGAAGATCGAGGTCGGCAGTCGCAGCGCGAAATCGCGGACGGCGTCACAGCCGCCGCGCGGCAGCAGGTCGTCGATCAGCTCTCCCGCCCGTGTCCGGATGCGGTCGTCCCAGGCGGCGACTGCGCCCGGCGCGAAGACCGGAGCGAGCAGCCTCCGCCACTTGGTGTGCTCGGGTGCGTCGAGGTTCACCGGCTTGAGGATGAACGGCGGCTCGCCTCCCAACTGCGGGAGGAAGTACCGGCTGGAGAACAACAACGGGTCCTGGGCCACGGCCAGGATGTCCTCCTGGCGCGTCAGCAGGTGGTAGCCCCTCCCCTCGTCGATCCAGTGCACCGGTGCCTCGTCCCGGAGCTTGTCGAAGAGTTCGTACCCCGACAGGGGTGGCCGGGTTCCACCGGAATTCAGCGCGGTGTGCTGTACCGGGCACTGCCCCCGGTGCACGTGCGGCTCCATCGCACCGAATGCGGACTCGGCCGTCGCGGCGTCGGTCATGGTCAGCGCTCCGATCGCGGCGGGCGCGTCTCGCACCCGCCGGCGGTGACCGGGAGCGTGTTCTCGAGGGTGTGGGTCGTGGACAGGTCCAACGGGAACTCCTTTGTTCTCGTGATCCGTGCGGTGCAGGTGGCCAAAGTGCCGACGTGGGACGAGGGTGTCGGTGCAGACGACAAGGCAGGCTCATCTCGCGTCTGAGACACCCAATGGCGAACGTATCGGTGACCTAGGGCACAGACAAGGGGATCGGTGAGGAGTTCTCCGAACGGCTCCCGAGCCAGGGAATCCCACCCCGCACCGGTTCAATCACTGGTCACCGGCGCGGGCGCGGTCGGATCCGGGTATCTCGTCGCGCGCCGGGGCCGATCGCCTCACCCCCAAGGGCGGGGTGAGCAGGCGCGGGCACAGTCGCACGGGCGGGGACCGTCATGATAGGTGCACCGACGAACGCAACGGGGGGCTGATGATCGACCCAGCAGAAACGGCGTCCGGCACCATCCGCGAGCGGCTGGACCGGGCCCTTGCCGAGCACCTGGGCGCGCTCCCCAGCCACGATCTCCGGGAGATCAGTGTGGAGGCGGTCGCGCAGGTCGCGGGCGTCTCGAGGGCAACTGCCTACCGGTATCTGGGCAGCCGGGACGAGGTCCTCTATCGAGCGGCCATCATGCTCGCTGAGGCGCACATGGAACGGTGCGCCGAGATCCTCTCCCGCACCCCGACGGTGGCTGCCCGGCTCGAGGAGGCGTTCGCGTACACGGTCCGGGAGACGACCGGGGACGTACTGCTCCAACTGCTGCTGCAGTCGCCTCGCGCCGAGGCCATCGACGCCGCCCTGCGGGCCATGACGGGCGACCTGTTCTCCAGCGCGGTGCGCGCCGGCCAGGACGACGGCCAGGTCCGGACCGATGTCTCCGCCGAGGAGCTGATCGCCTGGCAGGTGGAACAGCTGTACGTCGTCGTCCGGCTCTCGCTCGACGAGGAGCAGGCCCGCCTGTACGTCCGGCGGTTCATGGTCCCGGCACTGGGCCCGCCAGATGAAACCGGCACGGGCGTCAAGCCCCAGGCCCGCGCGGTACTCGACGATCTGCAGCGCCGGCTGCAGGACCTGAACCAGACCGTCAGCGCGGCGCGCACCTCGTTGGAGGACTGAGCGGCGACCGGCGGGTTCGCCGCAACAACTGGTCGCCGTGCACGTTCCGAAGGGCCGCGGCGTCGCCGGACCTGTCGGCCGGCCGGGGGGCGCCGAAAGTCAGATGGACTCCGCGGATGAGGCCGGTCCCTTGATGAGGTCGACGATCTGCTGAGGGCCCAACGGTTGGCTCACGACCCGGGCGCCGAAGGGTGTCAGGGCGTCCCGGACGGCGTTGATGAGCGCCGCCGGTGAATTGATCGCTCCTCCTTCGCCGATCGGCTTGAAACCGCCGGGCGTGGGGGAGGGGGTGACGATGTGGCCGTACTCGATCGTGGGAACCTCCGCCGCCGTCGGCAGCAGATAGTCCAGGAACGTCGTGGTGAGCGGGTTCCCGTCGGCGTCGTAGACGAAGTTCTCGTAGAACACCCCGCCGATTCCCTGCACCACGCCGCCCGCGATCTGCCCTTCGACGACCATCGGGTTGATCATGTTCCCGCAGTCCTCGCTCACCAGATAGCGGAGGACCTTCACCGCACCGGTGACCGGGTCCACCTCGACGACCGCGGCATGCGTGGCGTTGGAGAACATGAACATGGGTGCCCGGATGCGGAACGAGACGTCCAGGCCGGGCTCGATGCTCTCGGGCAGGATGGTGTAGCCGGCGTACGCCACGGCGGCCACGTCCGCCAGCGAGATGGTGGCCCCCGGATTGCCTCGTACCGCCACCACGCCGAGGTCCATGTCCAGGTCGTCCGAAGATGCCTCGAGCACCTCGGCGGCGATGGCGAGCACCTTGTTGCGGAGCAGGACTGACGCCTCGCGGGCCGCGCCACCGTAGACCGCAGCGGTCCGGCTGCCCCCTGTTCCGGACCCGAACGGCGCGACGGCGGTGTCACCTTGCGTGAAGACGACCTTGTCGATGTCGACGCCGAGGGTCTCGGCGATCACCTGCGACAAGGTCGTCTCGACACTCTGCCCATGACTGCCGGATCCCGTCGTGGCGACCACGGAGCCGTCGTAGTCGATGCGCAGGTCGACCTGTTCGGCGCCCATGATCCCGAAGCCGACGGATGGCTCGATGTAGGAACTCAGTCCGATGCCCAGCAGCCGGCCGTGCGTACGGGCCTCTGCCTGCTCGGCTCGGAAAGCGTCGTAGCCGACCATCTCGGCAGCCTGCTCGAGCGTCGCCTGCGGTGTCACGGTCTCGTAGACCAGGCCGGTCGACGTGGTGAACGGCAATTGGTCGGGGGTGACGACGTTGCGCCGCCGGAACTCGAGCGGATCCATTCCGATGGCGAGAGCCGTGACGTCCATCATCTGCTCGCGGGCGACCGACTCCATCATCCAGGGCCCGCGGTAGGCCACCCGGCCGCAGGTGTTGGTGAACACGGCCTCTGAACTGAAGAAGTACTCACCGAAGCCGTACGGACCGGGCAGGTACATCCCGACGCTCGACGCACTGCTGCCTACCGCGTATGCGGGAAATGCGCCGATGTCCTCGCGGTGATGCGCCCGGACGCCGAGGATCTTGCCGCTCTCGTCCGTGGCGACGGTCATGGTGAGGTCTTCGTTGCGCGCATGCCCACCGGCGATGAGGTTCTCGTTCCGGTCCTCGATCCAGCGCAGGGCCGCACCGAGACGGTAGGCGGCCATGATGACGGCCAGTTCCTCGGTCGCCGGGAACATCTTCTGGCCGAACCCGCCGCCGACGTCGTCGGCCACGACGTGCACCTGACTGTCGTTGATCCCGATCAGCCGGGCTGCGCAGCTGCGTACCTCGTGGGGGCTCTGGGTGGCCGACACGATCTCCAGTCGCTCCCGGTGGCGATCCCACCGGACGTTGATGCCCTGGCTCTCCATCGGCACGCAGAGATAGCGGTGCTGCGTGAAGGTCTCGGTCACCACGTGTGCGGCGGACGCGAGGACGGCCTCCAGGGCGGGGTTGTCCAACGGCATCCCGGGCCCCATCGGGCCGGGGAGGGCCTGCGCGACGTTGCTGCCCCACTCGGGATGCACCAGGTTCGCGTCGTCGGCTGCCACACCCTCGAAGCCGGCCCGTTCGACCAGGACCGGGGTCTCCGCCTCGAAGTCGACGTCGATGAGCTCGACGCCGTCCTCGGCGACGTACCGGGACGTGGCCAGGACCATCGCGATGGCCTCGCCGACGAAGCGCACGTCGTGCTCGGCCAGGAGCCGCTTCGGTGGCATCGGCGCGTCCTTGCCGATCATGTTCTGCCACCACTCACGGGCGTGCTCGTTGAGATCGGCCGCGGTCAGCACCGAGTGGACGCCCGGGACGGCGAGGGCCGCAGATACGTCCAGGTTCACGATCCGGCCGCGCGCGATCGGGCTGCGGAGGAACGCCACGTGCAGGGTGCCGGGCCACGCGACGTCCTCGACGAACCGGCCATGGCCGGTCACCAGGCGCGCGTCCTCGCGACGCTTGACGGACTGCCCGACGTATCGACCCGCCACCGCGGTCATGCGCCCACCCGCGCGTCGCTCACGGCGTCGTCCGGAGCAGACATGTCCTGTGGCGTCGCCGCCCGTGTCTCCGCGGCCAGCCGGACCGCCTTGATGATCCCCTGGTACCCCGTGCAGCGGCACAGGTTGCCGGAGATGCCTTCCCGGATGTCCTCGTCGCTCGGATCGGGATGGGCGTCGAGGAAGGACTCGATGCTGACGATGAAGCCCGGGGTGCAGAACCCGCACTGGAGCCCGTGGCACTCGCGGAACGCGGACTGGACCGCACTGAGTCCGCCGTCGGCGTCCGCGATGCCTTCGATGGTCGTGACCTGCGAGCCGTGCGCCTGGACGGCGAACATGAGGCAGGAACGGACCGCCGCGCCGTCGACGAGCACCGTGCAGGCGCCGCACACGCCGTGCTCGCAGCCCAGATGGGTCCCGGTCAGCCGGAGGTCGTCGCGCAGCATGTCCGCGAGGGTCTTGCGACCCTCCACGAGGACGTGCTGCGCTTCGCCGTTGACCGTGAGATGCAGGATGTGCTCGCTCATGTCGCCTCCTTGACCGCGGTGGACAGCGCACGGGAGGCCAACTGGGCACCGATCTGCCGCCTCAACGAGCTGCTGGCATGGATGTCGTCGGGCGGTTGGAGGTGGGCCACCGCCTGGTTGCCCACTTCCTGGAAGTCCAGGTCCATCGCCTTCTGTCCCACGAGCTCGATCTCCAGCTCACGGGCGCGCACCGGGGCGGACGCCATGCCGAAGAAGGCGATGGCCGCCTTGTCGACGACGCCGTCGGCGACCCGGATCCCGACCGCGACCCCGGCGGTCGCGAAGTCACCGGCCCGGCGGGCGAACTCCTGCACCGAGAAGCCGCTCCCGGGGCCCCACACGGGGAACGACACCGAGTGCAGGAGCTCCTCGTCCTCGGCGCAGCATGTCATCGGTCCGAGGAAGAACTCCTCCGGCGAGACCGAACGCGAGCCGTCGGGCCCCACCAGGTGCATCGTGGCGTCCAGCGCCATCGCGACCGCCGGGTACTCGGCGGCCGGGTCGGCATGGGCCAGGGAGCCGCCGAGCGTGCCGCGGTTGCGGATCTGGAAGTGACCGATGTACTGCGTCGCGTCGGTCAGCAGAGGCACGTTCTCGGCGATCGTGGGATCCGAGCCGACCCGCGACTCGCGCGTCATCGCACCGATCACCACGTCCGCGGCTTCGTGGCGGACGAAGTCGAGTTCCGGTATCCGGTTGAGGTCGATCAGGTGGTCGAACCGGGACATGCGCATCGCCATGACGGGGACCAGGCTCTGGCCCCCCGCCAGGACCTTGGCGTCGGCACCGTACGAGCCGAGTGCTTCGACAGCATCCGCTAGTGAGGTGGGCGCGAGATAGTCGAACGGTGCCGGCTTCATGAGCTCAACTCCAGGAGGGGCGATGAGTGGCTTCGAAGCCACAGGGTGAAGATGCCGATGTCGTCGCCCGGAACCACGATCACGCCGCGGCCGCCTCACCGAGGTAACCCCGCAACAACTCGTCGCCGGCCTGGTCCGTCGCACCGGACCAGGCCACCCGGCCCCGCTGCAGGATCAGGCAGTGGTCGGAGAAGGCGAGTGCCCGGCTGGCGAACTGCTCGATCATGAGCACCGACACCCCGGCTGCTCGTGCCCTGGCGAGGCTCTCGAAGACGACGTCGACCAGCAGGGGTGCCAGACCCAGCGACATCTCGTCGGCGATGATGAGGCGGGGGGAGACCATGAGCGCTCTGGCCAGGGACAGCATCTGCTGCTCGCCTCCCGACAGCGTGCCGGCCTGCTGCCGCCGCCGCTTGCCGAGGACCGGGAAGATCTCGAACGCCCGGTCGAGGGCGCCCTCGCGGGCGCTCTTCTCGACGACGAGCGCCATGCGGAGGTTCTCCTGCACGGTCAGTCCTGGGAAGATGCCACGCCCCTCAGGCAGGTGCACCATCCCGGCGCGGCGGATCGCCGTCGGCGACAGCTTCGTGATGTCCCGGTCGTCCAACCGGACCTCCCCGCCGCTGCTCGCAACCAGGCCGGACACGGCGCGGGCGAGGGTGCTCTTCCCCGCTCCGTTCGGCCCGAGCACGGCCAGTGCGCTGTTCTGCGGCATCTCGAAGGAGATCCCGAACAATGCCTGCGCGGCGCCGTACCGGACGGTCAGGTCGCGCACGCTGAGCAGTGGGCTCGTGGTCATGCGGGTTCTCCCTGCTCGATCTTCGCGATCTGCTCCTGCACGTCCGCCCGCTCGATCTCCTCACCGAGGTAGGCCGCTCGCACCGCTGGGTCGGCGCGGATCGCGGCTGGTTTCCCCTCGCTGATCTTCACGCCGAAGTCCAGTACGTGGACCAGGTCGCACATGCCGAGGACGAGTTCCACATCGTGCTCGACCAGCAGCAGGGAGACTCCGTGATCGGCGACGACCCGTACCAAGGTCGCCGCGAGTTCCTCGGTCTCCTTGACGTCGAGCCCGGAGGACGGCTCGTCCAGGAGGAGCACCTTCGGGTCGACGGCCAGCGCCCGGGCGACCTCGACCATGCGGCTCTTGCCGAGGGACAGCCCGGCGACCGGCCGGTGCTGGATGTCACCGAGGTGCAGTGCGTCGATCAGCTCGTCCACTCGCGCGGTCTCCTGCGCAGGCGGCCGGCGGAACCCCCGCCCGGTGACCAGGTCGGACCAGATGCGGCTCTTGGCGTGCCGGACCCGGTAGGCGAGCACCACGTGGTCCCGAACGGTCATCGCCGAGAAGAGTTCGGGATGCTGGAAGGTGCGCGCGAGGCCGCGCCGGGCGCGCTCCTGGGGACTGCTGCGCGACACGTTCTCGCCGTCCATCAGGACCGTGCCGGCGGTCGGCCGGAGCAGGCCCGACAGCACGGCGAACAGCGTGCTCTTCCCCGCCCCGTTGGGCCCGATCAGACCCACGATCGACTGGGCCGGGACCAGGAGGTCCACCTCGTTGAGGGCGACCAGCCCCCCGAACCGAACGGTGATGCCGTGGGCCTCGATGCGGGCGGTGGTGGCTGCTGTACCGCTCTCGGTCAGTGCTGTGCTCATGCCCGGCCTCCGGTCGTCACGGGGCGCTCCTCGCCGACGGTCGCCACGGGCTCGCGGCTCTCGTCAGGGGGTGAGGCAGGCTCGGGGCCCGGGCCGGTGTCCTGCGGTTTGCGCCAGCGCTCCGAGAGCTCGGCGATCTTGCGGCGGTTCATGGCGATGACGCCGTCCGGGTTCTTGGCGAGCAGGATCGCCCCGATGCCGAAGAGCAGGATCGGGACCTCCGCCAGCTCGGAGGGCAGGAATGTCTGGAACAACCCGGGCATGAGGTAGAAGAGCAACCCCGCCGCGAGGGCAGCCATGATGGACCGCGCTCCGTTGGTGACCAGGACCGCCAGCCACACGAGTCCGATGAACGGGTTGAACGAGTCGGGCAACGAGGACTGGAAGTTGAGCGCCAGGAATCCACCGCCGACGGCGGCGACGTAGGTGGCGAGCCCGGAGATCAGGACCTTCGTCTGCACGACACTGATGCCCAGCGTCCGCGACCCGTTCTCACTCCACCGGACGGCGGTCATGGCCAGCCCCGCGGTCGAGCGGCGGAGGTTGAGGATGAGCAGGCCGATCAGGAGGAACGCGCCGAGGGCGACGTAGGCGAACGCCGCGTTGTCCATGGCGAACTCGGGACGGGAGACGGCCGTGCCGGCCCCGAAGTTGTAGAACGGGTCCTGCGTGAAGACGAGGGTCTGGGCCAGGAGTCCGAACGTCAGAGTGACCAGCGCGATGTAGAGGTTGCCGAGCCGGATGGTGAGGACGCCGAGCAGGACGCCGATCGGTACGACGAACACCGAGCCCACGAATACGGCGAGCAGGGGCGGCCAGCCGTAGGTCGACGAGAGCTCGGCCGTGAGGATCGCGCCGAAGCCCGCGAAAGTGATCTGGCAGAGCCAGACCATGCCGCCTTCACCCGTGACCAGGGTGTAGGAGAGCAGCGCAATGGACAGTGCGATCCCGGCGGCCGCCAGCCCGGTCCAGTACACGTCGAACACTGCGGGGAGGATCGCGACGACCACGAGGAAGACGACCGTGGCCACGGTGCCCACGGTGAGCAAGCCGCGACCCGCACGGGGCCTGGAGGGGATGAGGGCAGGGTCCCCTCCCTCGGGTCGGATCGCCCGGTCGAGCGCTCCTCCTGTCGACGAGTCGCCGGCCTGACCGCGGATCGCGTAATAGACCAGGAAGACGAGCATGAACGCGAAGGGAACGCTCGGCACGAGGTTGGCCGCGAGGGTGCTCTCCGGGTCCAGGTAGCGCTGGACGACCGTTGTCGCCACGCCCATCAGCAGCGCCACCACGACGGCGATCGGCTGGCTGCGCAGGCGGGCTGCGACGACCGCGGAGAACGCGGCGGCCATGAGAGCGGTCATGCCCTCCATGGACACGCCGGCGGTCGGTGCGATCAGCACGCCCGCGAGCGCGGCCAGCGAGGAGCTGGCCGCCCACACGCCCACGGACACCCGGGTGGGACTGGTGCCGCTCAGGCTGGTGAGCGCCTCCGAGTCCACCAGCGCCCTGACCTTGAGGCCGACATCGGTGAAGCGCAGGACCGCCGTTCCGAGACCGAGAACGACCGCCAGACCGATGTAGGTGGTGACCTGGTCCATGTTCACCACGGCCCCGAACGGGCGCAGGACGCTCAGCGGCCGCGGCGCCAGCCCCGGCGCCGTCACCTGGGCGAGCTTGCCGAAGACGAGGTCGATCAAGGGGGGCAGGGCCACCGAGACGCCGATCGTCGCCACGATCTTGACCAGCGGCGAGCGGAGCCGCAGGTGCCGGAACAACAGGCCGTAGAGGGCGATGCCGAGCGCCGGCGCGAACAGCAGGAGCGTCACGAGAGCGGCCGGCAGGATCCCCCAGCCGCTCTCGGTGTTCAGGAAGTAGAAGAACCGGGCGCCGGCAAAAGCCATCGCCGCGAACGCGAGGTTGAAGATCCCGGATGCCACGTAGGTGACGACGAGCGAGACCGACGCGATGGCGTAGATGGCTCCGAGACCCAGCCCGGCGAGGACGTACGAGAGCACCTGCACTCCAGAGGTTGGGGCGGCGAAGAGCTGATGACAGCGGCGAGGACGCACGCGAGTGCAGGAAGACTGGCGGCAGATGTGACCTACGTCAACCTTTTGTCGTAAGTCTTCCCGTAGGCCGGGCCGAGCCGGGGTGGGGGCGGCACCGGCGCGGCGCTCCGCGCCACTCCGATCCGGCTGTAACCACCTCCGGGAAGGCGCACGGTAATGAATGCGGTAGATGCATGACTTTCTCGTGACAGCCGTCACAAGGTGTGCTCCACTGTCGCCCTCGCCGGCCCTGCGTCCGGGCGGCGGTTACCAGCGACGAAGAAGTGGTGAGGCATGCGAAGCAAGCGCACGAAGACTTTCGGCACCCTCTGTGCTGCGACCCTGCTGCTGTCCGCGTGCGGCGGCGGCAGCGATAGCGGGGGTGGTGACGGTTCGGGCGAGGCCATCAAGCTCGGTGTGCTGACGTCGCTCAGCGGCGTCGGTACTGCGGGTTTCACGGGGGTCGAGGACGGGGTGAACGCCCGGCTGGAGGCCTACAAGGCCGACGACGGCGAGTGCGCCGACCGCGGTTTCGACGTCGTCACGGCCGATGACACGTCCACGCCGCAGGGGGCGCTGTCGGCGGTACAGAAGGCGGTCCAGCAGGACGAGGTCTACGCGCTGCTGAACGTCAGCTCCTTCTTCTTCGGTGCGGCCCAGTTCATGACCACTCAGGGCGCCGGCACCCCGGTACTGGGTGGTGGGTTCGATTCCGCCCCGCAGTGGACGGCGCCCACTTCCAAGAACCTCTTCCCGGCGCCGCCGGTCGCCGACTACAGCGACGTCTACTCGACCATCGGCGAGTACCACAAGAGCATCGGGGTCACGAAGCTTGCGGGCGTCGGCTACGACGTCCGCAGCGCCTCGAACAGCGTGCTGGCCGCGCTCGTGTCGGCGGAGGCCGCGGGAGTGGAGAAGGGCTACGTCAACATCACCGTCCCCTACGGCACGACCGACGTCGGCGCGATCGTGCTGGGCATCATCGAGTCGGGCTCGGACGGGGTCTACCTGTCGATGACTCCCGATACCGGCTTCGCCATCGTGGCCGGGCTCCGGCAGGCGGGCTACGAGATGAAGAGCATCATCGTGGCCACCGGTTACGGAGCGGACCTGCTGGAGTCCCCGCCGGCGGTCGAAGCCGGTCAGGGGGCATCGTTCCAGACGTCCTTCGCTCCGGTCGAACTGCACACCGAGGCCACGGACTACCTGAGTGCGGCGCTCAAGAAGTACGCCGGATCCGAGTCCGGCATTCCGTCCTTCTCCCAGGCCATGGGGTGGATGTCCGCAGACCTTTTCCTGCACGGACTCGAAGCTGCCGGCTGCGATGCTTCCCAGGAGGAGTTCATCGCGACACTGCGCAAGGACACGTCGTGGGACGCCAACGGACTGCTCCCCAGTTCCCTGGACTTCACCAAGCCGGGTGGTGGGCCAGCTCCGTGCACGTACATCTCCACGCTGCAGGGATCGGAGTTCGTTCCGGCGCCCGAGGCGTCACCCGCGTGCGGTGAGTCCCTCGGGGAGGGCGTCCCCGACGCCTGGGAGAAGGACGGAATGCCGGACTCGGATCCGGCGTACTTCTTGAGCGCCGCACTCAGGTAGTCCGTGGCCTCGGTGTGCAGTTCGACCGGAGCGAAGGACG
>JAOPUS010000300.1 GCA_025963345.1 Blastococcus sp.
GCCGGTACCTGCACGGGGGAACCCCCTCACCGACGGGCCCCGACGCTGGAGCCCTGGTGGCGCTGGAGCTTGTCCCCCGCTCCCGGGCGTGTCAACATCCCGATAACCGACCGGTTATGAGGGTCGAACATGACGTTCACCCAACTCAGGACGTTTGCACTGGTGGCCGAGCTCGGCTCGTTACGAGCGGCGGCGGCCGCCCTCGGCGTGAGCGAGCCTGCGGTGTCGGCTGCGGTCGCGGCCCTGCGTGCCGACCTCGGCGACTCTCTGTTCACGCGCTCCGGCAGCGGCATCTCGCTCACCCCGGGCGGCCGCGCGCTGGCGACCCGCGCGCGGGAACTCGTCCGGCTGGCCGACCGCACCCGCCGCGAGGTGGCACACGCGACGACGGCCGGCCATCTGCGGGTGCTGGCCACCGCCGCCTGCGCCGAGCACGTGGCCGGCGCGGTGGTCGCGGCGTTCACCCGGCGGGTGACCCGGACCGCGGTCGATCTCGCCGTGGGCTCGACCGACTGCGCGGCGACCGCGCTGGCCGACGACGTCGCCGACATCGTGCTGGGCGTCCGCCCCGCACCCGCCACCGGCGATCTGCCGGAGTCGGTGCCTTTTCTCCGGTACGAGCGGATCGTGGTCGCCGCGCCCGGTCACCCGCTGAGCGGGCGGCCCCGGCTCGGGGTCGCCGACCTGGCCGGCTACGCCTGGCTGACCGGCCCGGGCGGCATCGAGGCCGGGAGCGAGGAGGAGCGCTGGGCGGACCGGGCCGGCCCGCTGACGGACGTCGAGGAGCACGAGAGCGAGGCCGCCGCCCTCGCCGCCGTCCGGTCGGGCTCGGGGCTCCTGCTCGCGCTGGGTCACGCCGCCGCCGATGACCTCCGCCGGGGCGCGCTCGTCCGGCTGCCGGTCGAGGGGACGCCGGTGACCGGACTGTGGTGGGCCACGATCCCCGGCGACGGACGAGCGACCAGCGCGGCGCGGGCGCTGCAGCGCTTCCTCACCACCCCGGACGCCACCAGCGCGCTGCTGTCCCGCCCGGCCCGGCAGGACCGCGCCCGGCCGACCGTGCGGGTCGAGCTGTGGAGCTGACCCCGACCTAGCTCGCGGAGGGGTCCGGCGGCGGGGTCTCGCCGGCGGCGACACGGTCGGAGACGCGGGCGCCGGGCGCCGACTGAGCGGCCCCCGAGCTTCCTGCCTCCGGGTCGAGCCCGTGCGAGCGGTGGCGGCCCGGCTCGCCCTCCCCGAGGACGACCTGCCCCTCGGTCATCTCCGGGTCGCCGGCGGCCTGCTCGACCGGCGCCTCCCCCGGCTTGCTGTCCTGCGGCCGGTCGTGCACCTCCTGCACGGAGCTACCCCGTTCGGCGACCTCGATCGCCTCGGCGATGTCCTCACCGCTGCGCGAGTGGTCGGGCGAGCTGCCCTCGGTGGCCGGGTCCTGCGGTGTGCTCACGGGTTCCTCCACGACGTCGGGAAGGGGGCACCGGCACGCTGCACCGGCGGGGTGCGAGGAGTGTCGACCCCCGCTCACATCGGGGCAAGAGCGCCGCGTTTCACCCCTCGTCGGGTGCGCTGCCGGCGAGCTCCTCCACCCGGGCGCGGGCCCGCTCACGAGCGACCACCGCCTCGGCCGCCTCGTGCTCGGCGCTCTTGCGCCGTCGCTCCGCCCGCTTCAGCTGCCCGGCCACCTCGGCCACCTCCCCCTCGGCATGGGACAGCTGGTCGGCGAGCTCGGCGACGCGGGCCTCCAGGGACGCTCGTCGCGCATCGAGTTCGTCGATCCGCTGCCGCTCGTCCTCGGCCGCTGCCTGCGCCTCGTCGGCCAGGGCCGCGGCCTCGTCGGCGGCCCGCCGGGCCTCTTCCAGTTCCCGTCGGCGTCGCTCCTCGGCCGCACGGCGCGCCTCCTCCCGCTCCCGCTCGCGGGCCCGCTTGCGCTCGTCCGCCGAAGGGCGCTGCTGGGTAGCCGCCGGCCGGTCGAGACGCGGTGGCGGCGTGCGCTCGGCCGCCGGGGGCCGCACGAGGCGCAGGTCCGGTCGCGCGACCGTCGTCCCCAGGCCGCTGTAGGACATCGGCGAGGTGAGCCGGCCCGACAGCAGTGCCTCCCCCGCCTCCGGGTCGGCCATGGCCGCCCGCAGGGTCTCCTCGACCTGGGTCGCCACCGCCGTGCTGATGGGATGCCCCCGCTCGTGGGCGAGCGCCCGGGCCTGCCGGGTCAGTGCGGCGATCAGCTGCCGCCGCTGGATGTCGAGCGCCCGCATCTGGTCTCCGGCGAGGTTCTCCTGCGCCTCGCGGAGCAGGTTCCCGAGGTCGACCAGCCCCTCGATCTCCGGCCGCTGCCCGCGGACCAGCAGGTTCGAGACCCAGGCCGCGGCCGACGGCTTGGGCAGCGCGCCGATCTCCTTGGCCAGCGCCTTGTCGCCGTCTGCCTTCGCCTCGTCCTGGCGGGCCGTACGGAGGGCGATGAACTCCTCCGGCGGCACCTCGTAGAGCTCGTCGGCCACCTCGTCGAGATCCACGCGCGCTCCTCCCCTCCCCCGCCGCCTGGCGGCGACCCTGCCACGCGCCCGCGGCAGGCCGCACATTGCGGGCCCGGGCGGGACGGCGGTTGACTTCTGCGAATCGGCGACGGAAGGCACCGGCGTGACTGCCTGCACTCACCTCGACCAGATCAGCGCCGTCGAGCCGAGCACGCGTGACGGCTGCACCGAGTGCCTGGCCATGGGCTCCCACGTCGGGCAGACCAGCCACCCGGCGATGCAGTCGTTCCAGCCGGGCGAGACCTGGCGGTGGTGCTACCCGGACCAGATGCTCGTCTGATGGAGGGCCTGCAGCTGATCGGGCTGCTCGTCGGCTCCTTCGCGGTCACCGCCGTCGCGCGGCGGTCAGGGATCTCTCCCCCGCTGCTGCTCGTGGTGGTCGGCCTCGTCGCGTCCTTCGTCCCGGGGATCCCGGACTACCAGCTGGACCCCGACCTCATCCTGCTGTTGATCCTGCCGCCGCTGCTCTACTCCGCGGCGCTGAGCACCTCCTACCTGCGCATCCGCGACAACATCCTGCCGATCTCCCTGCTCGCGGTCGGCCTGGTCCTGGTCACGACGGCGGCGGTCGGACTGGTGGCCTCGTGGCTCGTGACGGGCCTGCCCCTGGCCGCCGCGCTCGCCCTCGGCGCCGTCGTCGCGCCGCCGGACGCGGTCGCCGCCGCCGCAGTGGGACGGCGGCTGCGCCTGCCGCGGCAGATCATGACGATCCTCGGCGGCGAGAGCCTGGTGAACGACGCGACCGCGCTGACCGCCTACCGCGTCGCCGTCGCGGTGACCGCCGGTGCCAGTTACGGGATCCTGCAGGGCCTCGGAGTGTTCGTGCTCGCGGCGGCCGGCGGGGTGGCCATCGGGTGGGGGCTCGGCCGGCTGGTGCACCGGATACGGCTGGCGCTTCGCGACGGCGAGCTGGAGAGCGCCCTGGGATTGATCGTCCCCTGGGTGGCCTACCTTCTGGCCGAGCGGGTGCACGCATCGGGTGTTCTGGCCGTCGTCATGGCCGGGCTCTACCTCGGGCACCGGTCCCCGCAGGCACATCCCATGGCCCGCCTCCAGACCCGGGCGGTGTGGCAGGCCGCCGACATCCTGCTGGAGTCGTTCGTCTTCGCTCTCATCGGGCTGCAGCTGCGCGCGGTGACCGACGCGGTCGACTCGCGCATCGCGCAACTCGCGCTCGTGGGCGTCGTCCTCATGCTGGCGGCGACCGTCGTGCGATTCGCCTGGGTGTTCCCCACCGCCTACCTCCCGCGCCGACTGAGCCGCCGGGTGCGCGACCGTGAGCCGGTGGCGCCGCCCTGGCGCTATCCGGCGGTGGTCTCCTGGGCCGGTATGCGCGGGCCGGTCTCGCTGGCGGCCGCCGCGGCCCTCCCCCTGACGACGGAATCCGGCGCACCGTTCCCGGGGCGGGACGAGATCGTGTTCCTCGCGTTCTTCTTCACCGTCGGCACACTCCTGCTGCAGGGCGCGACCCTGCCGATGGTGATCCGTCGGCTCGGGGTGGAGGGTGCGGAGCACTACACCGACGCCCTGGCCGAGGCCCAGGCGCAGACCGAGGCGGCGCGGGCCGCAGAGCACCGTCTGAACGAGCTCGACGACGGCAACCCGCTCCACGAGCATGTCGTCGCCACGTTGCGCGCGGGCTTGGAGTCGCGGACCAACGCCGCCTGGGAGCAACTCGGCGGCCGGTCCGACGACGTGACACCGAGCGAGGCCTACCGCCGCATGCGCCGGGAGATGCTGAACGCCGAGCGCGAGGTGTTCCTGCGCCACCGCAACGAACGGCGCATCGACGACGAGGTCTTCCGGCGGATCCAGCACGAGCTCGATCTCGAGGAGGTGATGCTCGATCGCGAGTGAACCCGTCAGGCGGCGTCCAGCCGCGGCCAGACCACCTGCGTGACGACCAGTTGCACCGTCGCGGCGGCCGGGATGGCCAGGAAGGCACCGACGATGCCCAACAGCGATCCGCCGATGATCAGCGCGACGATGGTGAGCACCGGCGGCACGTCCACGGCCCGGTTCATGACGCGCGGGACGAGGAGGTAGTCCTCGAGCAACCGGTAGGCGATGTAGAAGACGAGGCTGGCGACCGCGACCGTGGTGGAGACCGAGAGCGCGACCAGCGTGACCAGGATCCCGCCGATGGTGGAGCCGACGACCGGGATGAGGTCGAGAACGGCGACGAGCACGCCGAGGGCCACCGAGTAGGGCACGTGCACGATCTCCAGGAACACGAAGGTGCCGAGACCGGCGATCACCGACGTGAGCAGGTTGCCCAGCACGTAGCCGCCGACGCGGACGCTGATCTCATCACCCAGTTCGCGCGCCCGGGCGCGCCGGCTGGCGGGGAACATCCGGTAGATGACCCGGCGGATCGTCGGCAGGTTGGCGAGGAAGTACACCGTGAGGACCAGCACGGTGATCGCCGCCGTGAGCGTCCCGAAGACGGCGAGACCGATGTTGAGGACGCCACCGAGCGGGAGACCGCCACCACCTCCGGATACCGAGGACTTCAGGCTGTCCAGGAGGTGGTAGCGGGCGTTGAGCCGGCCCAGGGCGCTGCTCCGGTCCTGCAACTCCTGCACGAGGCCGGGGAGCGCCCGGGCCAGCTGCTCCACCTGCGTGACGATCGGCGGGATGATCACCGCGAAGACCCCGACGACGATCAGCAGGAAGCCGAACGTGACGGCGGCGACGCCCCATGCCCGCCGCCACCCGTGACGCGCCAGCCACGACACCATCGGATCCAGGCCGAGCGCGAAGACCAGCGCCAGGACGATCAGGATGAGTTCGCCCGCAACGCCGCCGATGGCCCGGAGCAGTACGTAGGCCAGGACGACGGCGGTCCCGGCCGTGAACGCGGCGCCGAAGATGCGGCGGGTGGGCCAGCGCGGGTCGAAGGGCGCTCGAGTGGGCTGCGTGCGGCCAGATGACTGTGTCCCGGCCGGAACCCTGTCATCGGGAGGAGCCCCCGTGGGGGTCGCCGAGTCCATCGCCGAATCGGGATCCTGCGGGGTGGGACGCATGGCTTCTCCCCTGCACCGGTCGGCCCGTCGGCCGCACATCGGTCGGGTTACCCGTCACCGCGGCCCGCACCCTCTGCCGGATCGGCGCCGAGGCCGCCGGCGTGCGCCGCGGCGCACGCCGGCGAGCAGACATGCCCCGGCCATGCCTCAGCAGCAGGCTGCAGCGGTCTCCGCCCGGTCCGAACTGGCGCAGCAGGTGCCGTCGCCGGCGACGGCCGACAGTTCGACCTCCGTCCGGCCCTCGAGGTCGGGGCGCGCGTCACCGGTCACCGTGTAGACCTCCCACGGCTCACCGCCGGGGCCGGTGACCCAGACCTTGTCCTGGACCGCGTAGCAACAGGTGGTGTTGTCCTCCACCCGGGTGGCCAGGCCGGCCTCAGCCAGCCGGCTGGTCGCCGCGGTGACCTCGTCGGTGGACGTGACCTCGACACCGAGGTGGTCCATGCGAGTGGGCTCGCCGGCCTCGCCCTCGAGCAGCACCAGCTTCAGCGGCGGCTCGGTGATGGCGAAGTTGGCGTAGCCGGGGCGGCGCTTGGCCGGCACGGCGTCGAAGAGCCGGGAGTAGAACTCGACGGCGGCGTCGATGTCGGCGACGCGAAGAGCCAGCTGGACACGGGACATGTTTCCTCCTCGGAGAGCACATCGACGCACGTCGATGTCTGAACGCCATGTGACACGAGACATCGATGCTTGTCAATACGATGGGCGTCGTTATGATGGACGACGATGTCCACGGTCGAGGAGACGACGATGAGCGAGCCCGGGCTGGCCTGCTGCACACCCCTGACGGGCACCGCGATGTCGCCCGGGCAGGCCGAGCAGGTGGCGCCGCTGCTGAAGGCGCTGGCGGACCCGGTCCGCCTTCGGCTGGTCAGCCTGATCGCCGCGAGCGCCGGCGGCGAGGCGTGCGTCTGCGACCTGAACGACGCCTTCGACCTCACGCAGGCCACCATCAGCCACCACCTCAAGGTGCTGCACACGGCCGGGTTGCTCGACCGCGACAAGCGCGGGGTGTGGGTCTACTACGCGGTCCGGCCCGGTGCCCTGGCCGCGGTGGCCAACCTGTTCGACACCGCCGTCCTCACCCCGGCATGAGCCGCTCCCCAGGCCAGTCAGCCGTCGAGACCGACACCCGCGATGACGCGGCGGTCCTTCAGAAGCTGTCCACCCTCGACCGGTACCTGCCGGTCTGGATCCTCGCGGCGATGGCGCTGGGGCTCGGGCTCGGCCGCTGGGTCCCCGGTCTGGACGACGCGCTCTCGGCGGTCGAGATCGGGAACGTCAGCCTGCCGATCGCGATCGGCCTGCTGCTGATGATGTACCCGGTGCTCGCGAAGGTCCGGTACTCCGAACTCGGCCGGGTGACCGACGACCGCCGGATGCTCGGCGCGAGCCTGGTGCTGAACTGGCTGGTGGGGCCGGCGCTGATGTTCGCGCTGGCCTGGCTGCTGCTGCCCGACCTCCCCGAGTACCGGACCGGTCTGGTCATCGTCGGGCTGGCGCGGTGCATCGCGATGGTGCTGATCTGGAACGACCTGTCCTGCGGTGACCGCGAGGCCGCCGCGGTGCTCGTCGCGATCAACTCGGTGTTCCAGATCGTCGCGTTCGCGGCGCTCGGCTGGTTCTACCTGCAGGTGCTGCCGGGCTGGCTGGGCCTGTCGACGACGTCGGCGGAGTTCAGCGTCTGGGCGATCGTGGCCTCGGTGCTGGTCTTCCTCGGCATCCCCTTGCTGGCGGGATACCTCACCCGCACGCTCGGCGAGCGGGCCCGCGGACGGGACTGGTACGAGGGCACGTTCCTCCCTCGGATCGGCCCGGTCGCGCTCTACGGGCTGCTCGTCACGATCGTGCTGCTGTTCGCGTTGCAGGGCGACGCGATCACGTCCAAGCCCTGGGACGTCGCCCGGATCGCGCTCCCCCTGCTGGCCTACTTCGTGCTGATGTTCGGGAGCTCGTTCCTGCTCGGCATGCGCCTGCGACTGGGCTACGCGAAGACCGCCACGCTCGCCTTCACCGCCGCGGGCAACAATTTCGAACTGGCCATCGCCGTCGCGATCGGCACGTTCGGCGTCACCAGCGGCCAGGCCCTGGCCGGCGTCGTCGGACCGCTGATCGAGGTGCCGGCGTTGGTCGCCCTCGTCTACGTCGCGCTCTGGGCACGCCGCCGCTTCTACCCCACCGAGGTCGCCCGATGACTGCATCCACGATCCGGCCGTCCGTGCTCTTCGTCTGTGTCCACAACGCCGGCCGTTCGCAGATGGCTGCCGGCTGGCTGCGGCACCTGGCCGACGACGCGATCGAGGTCCGGTCGGCCGGGTCCCTCCCGGGCGACCAGGTCAACCCGGCGGCGGTCGCGGCCATGGCCGAGGTCGGCATCGACATCTCCGACCAGCGGCCGAAGGTGCTCACGACCGACGCGGTCGAGGCCTCCGACGTGGTGATCACCATGGGCTGCGGTGACGCCTGCCCGATCTTCCCCGGGAAGCGCTACCTCGACTGGTCACTCGAGGACCCGGCCGGCCAGGGCGTCGCGGCGGTCCGCCCGATCCGCGACGAGATCGAGACGCGGATCCGCGGCCTGCTCGCCGACCTGCTCCCTGCAGCGCGTAGCGGGCAGGCGACCTCCCGCCCGCGGCCGACGTGAGGCTCCTCTCATCCGCATGCGGTGGGCTCCGTCACGCGTGATTCTCCCGGCTTTGCGGTGGTAACACTGACGTCATGCCCGCACGGACCGTGCCACCGGCCGCGACGCCGCACGGCCACTCCCCGAACCGGATCGCGCGTCTGCTCGCCACCACCGCGCTGATCGTCCTCGCCCTCGGCATCCTGCCCGTCGTGTGGCACGCGTCGGTCGTCTGGCAGATCGTCGGACCGGTCGTGTCCCTGGCCCTGGTCGTGCACACCACCCAGGTGATCTGGCGCGAGGCCTTCAGCACGCACCCGCGCCACCTCAGCGGATCCGTCTGAGCCCTCGGCAGACACGCAGCAACCCCGGACCTGTCGGTCCGGGGTTGCTGGCGGTCGTGCTGTCCTACCGGCACTAGTCGAAGATGATCACCGCGAGCACGGTGGCGACCACCAGGCCGGTGACGACCGGGATGAAGCATCGCCGGGCGAGCTCGACCGCCGGCACCCGGACGAATCCGGCGACGGCGAGCAGCGAGGACCACGCGACCAGCGTTCCGCCACCGGACCAGATGTTGCCCATCTGGCCGATCGCGGCGAGCGTCGCGCTGCTGACGCCGGCCCCCTCGGACAGGGAGCCGGCCAGCGAACCGGTCAGCGGCAGCCCGGAGAAGCCGGACCCCTCCAGGCCGGCGATCATCCCGACGATCAGGATGCCGAGGGCCGTGACGATGCCGCTGGTCGGGAGCTGGTTCTGCCCCGCGACCACGAGGTCGTACAGGAAGGACGGCGCGGTGGCGTCCTCGCCCAGGCTCATGATCTGACCGGCGAACTCGCCGTTGCCCAGGAAGAAGAACCCGGCGATCGGCAGGACCACGCCCATCGCCTTGAAGGCGAAGACCAGGCCGTCGACGATGTGCTCGGCCGAGGTCTCCATGAACGTCGAGCGGCTGCGGGCGAAAGCGGCGCCGAAGACCGTCAGGAGCGCGATGCCGCCGACGAGTGCCGCCGCGTCGCCGCCCTGCAGGTCGGGGACGGAGTCCGACACGCTGGCGACGACCAGGTAGACGATCAGCGCCAGGTAGGCCAGAGGCACGAACACCGCGAAGAACTTCGAGGCGAAGGGCTTCTCGACCACGGTGATCGTGTGGGCCTCGGCGGGCACGGGTTCACCGGCCGGCGTGCCACGCAGCGCCATGCCGTGCCCGACGATCCGCGCCTCGGGCTCCGGCTGCACCGGGGCCGAGACACGACCGCCACCCGAACCGACGCCGACGAGCTCCCGCTCGCCGGAGGCCGACGATCCACCGGTCCCGTTCCCGCCGGCACCGGCACGGGCGGCGACGCCGCCACCGGCGTCGCCGTCGATGATCTGCTCCGCGTCGGCGACCGTGGCACCGCGCTCCGCGGTGACCTCCCAGTCGTCCAGCCACTGGTCGGAGGGCTCACGCATCTTCTTGATCTCCATGGCGTACCCGATGGCCAGCGCGATGCCGCCGACGATCAGGGACAGCACGAAGGCGCGGTCGGCGACGACGGCGGGGTCGGCATTGGCGGCCGTGGCCGACAGGCCGGGTGCGACCCGGATGACGTAGTCGGAGGACAGCGCCATGCCCTGCCCGGCGATCGCGACGGTGAAGCCGGCCGCGAGCGGCCGGAGTCCGGCACGGATGGCCACCGGGACCAGGACGGCGCCGATCAGCGGGACCGCCGGCGTCGGCCAGAAGAACAGCGAGATGAAGTAGGTGACGATCACCAGCGTCCAGAACGCGAGGTGACCGTTGCGCATCACCTTGCGGAAGGGCGCGACCATCCGCCGGTCGGCTCCCAGGCCCTCGAGGGAGCGCAGCATCGCCGTCACCATCGCGATGATCAGGAAGATGCTGAAGAGACTGGTCGCGGCCACGAGGCTGGCGTTGAACACCGACGAGAGACCGGTGGCGAGGCTTCCGCTGTAGACGAGCGCCGTCAAGAAGGTGGCGACAACCGCCGGCACAACGATGTTCTTGCGCATGATCATCGTGGCGAGGATGACGACCACCCCGGCCAGGAAGATCCAGTGCGCTGCTGTCAGATGCATGGTTGCCCCTATACGGGAGAGCCCGATGTGATGCCGCAGAAGTTCCTCGATTCGAACCCGCCGGTCCATGAGCGATGTGCACAGTGCCGTCGGTCGCGAATGTGCAGCCTGCCGTAGGCGGGACCCGTACGGGGTGTAACGCTGCACTCGTTAGGAGTAACGAGAGGACGGCTGTGCCTGAGACGACCACGGGATCCGCGCCGCCTTCGGCCGCGCGGCCGGACTCGTCGGCTCCCCTCGCCCCAGCCCCCGCCGGGCGGGCCTGGCTCCTCGCCGCGCTGCTCGGTGCCACGGTGCTCGGCACCATCAGCAACAACATCGTCAACGTGCCACTGCGCCAGATCACCGCCGACTTCGGGGTGCCGGTCACCCAGGGCGTGCTGATCGCGTCGGCGTCCGTCCTCGTCCTGGCCGTCGCGATGCCGCTGACCGGCTGGGTGAGCGACCGGCTGGGCCGCCGCCGGACTCTCGTCCTGGCGCTCGGGGTACTGCTCATCGGCACCGTGGGGGCGACGGTGGCCCCCTCGCTGACCCCCATGGTGATCAGTCGTGCGCTGCAGGGCCTGGGCTGCGCCGCGGTGCCGGTCGCGGTCATGGGCACGCTCGCGCGCACCTTCCCGCCAGAGCGGCGCAGCAGCGTGATGGGTGCCTGGGGCGCGGCCAACGGCATCGGCCAGGCGATCGGCCCCCCGGTCGGCGGGTTCATCGCCGACGCCTTCGGCTGGCGCGCGATCTTCGGCGCCCTGATCCCGGTCACCGTCGGGGTCCTCGTCCTCACCCTCCGGGTCGTCCCCCGGGACAGCGGCCAGCAGGCCCGCATCGACTGGGCCGGCGCCGGCTCGCTGACGGTCGGCGTCGCGCTGCTGATGACCGCGGTCACCGCGGCCCCGCAGCCGGGGGTCCCGCCGTGGCTGCCGGCCGTCGGCGCCGCGCTCGGAGTGATCGCCCTGGTCGGGTTCGGGCTCACCGGGCTTCGGCGGAGGAACCCGTTCATCGACCCGCGGCTGCTCGTGGAGATCCGCTGGCTGCGCAGCGCCACGGGCGTGTTCGTCCAGCAGAGCACCCTCGCCGCGGTGCTCGTGGCCGTGCCGCTCTATCTGACCGGCGTCGCCGGGCTCTCGGTGTCCGCGACCGGACTGCTGGTCTTCGCGCTACCGCTGGTCTGGGCAGTCCTCGCCCCCCTCGTCGGCCTGCTCGCCGACCGGGTGGGGCCCCGCCCCGTCCTGCGCACCGGACTCGGCGTGCTCGTCGTGGTCGACGTCGGACTGGCGGCCGTCCTCGGCCACGAGGTGCAGCGACTGCTGCCGATCCTGGGTCTGCTGGTCGCGGCCGGAGCCGGGGTGGCCCTCGTGCAGACCCCGGCGCTGACGGGCGCCACCCGCTCACCGGCCGGTCAGCGCGGCGCCGGTCTCGGGCTGTTCAACATGATGCGGTTCGTGGGGGCCGCGGTGGGCACCGCGGCGGTCGCCGCGGCCTGGCCGGACGCGCTGGCCTGGCTCTTCGGCGGCGCTGCCGCGATCGCCGTGGGCGGGTTCGCACTCAGCTTCCTCGGCCGGGAAGTGGCGGACGCACCGCCGGCGCTGACGGTCAGCCCGGGCTGATCACCCGGTCGACCTCGGCCGTCGTGGTGGACAGCAGGTCGAGGGTGTGCGCGAGCCACACCGAGAACTGGTTGTCCGCCTGCCGCAGGTCCATGCCCAGCAGCCGCGAGGCCCGGTCCAGCTTGTAGAGCATCGTGTTCCGGTGGATGTGCAGGTCGCGGGAGGCGGCATTGACGTTGCCGCCGCTGGCGACGTAGGCGAGCACCGCCGACTCCAGGTCGCCGACGTTGGGGTCGCGCAGCGGCGCGAGGATGTCCGAGGCGAAGGACTGCCCGGTCCGGCTCGCGGCGACGTCCTCGAGCACGGCGTGCACCCGCAACTCCTGGTACCCGCACACGGACGGAAGCCCCAGCCGCTGCTGCAGGCCGTGAGCCATGCGGGCCTCGCGGTAGCTGTCCGGGATGGCGAGCGCACCGACCACCGGCCGGCCGTAGGTCACCCGCACCGGGCGGTCGCCCTGGTCCTTGCGCCGGCTCAGGTACTGGTGCAGGGCGCTCGCGTAGTCGCCGATCGAGCCGACCGCGACCTCCGGTGTGCTCATGGTCCCGCGGCGAGCCGCCTCCCGGACGACGACGAGCACGTCCCCGACCATGGCCGCCTGGGTGTGCCGCTCCTGATCGGGCTGCAGCCGCGCCGCCTGCACCGCGACGTTGTGCAGCCGCGCCGGGGAGTCCGCGTCGCCGGGAAGGGAGATGCCGGAGGCGACGAGCACCCCGAACCAGGACCGCACCGGGAACTCGTAGTGAGCCGCCCGGGCGCCGATGTCCTCGGCCGTGGCGAACCGTCCGTGCAACAGGCCGTGGACGAAGTCGCCGCGGGCCTGCTCCTTGGCCCGCTGGACACTGCGCAGCCGCAGCATCTCCGTGCCGACGATGGGTGCCGCCTGCTCGACGAGCACCCGGTGCTCGGCCAGGTCGTGCGGATGCGGGTCGTCGCTGTCCTCGAGCAGCAGGATCCACCCGTCGTGCCGTCCGCCCAGCACGATCGGCGTGATGACGCAGGCGACGTCCCGGTCCCCCAGCCGGATCTCGGCCAGCCGAGGGTGCAGCTCCCGCGGCGCCTCTCCGGTGCCCAGGGTGTCGGCCTGCTCGGCGAAGGCGCGGGCCAGGTCCGCCGGCTCCACCGACCTCGGCTGCCGCTGCTCCAGCGCCGCGAGACCTCCCTGGCTGTCGAACACGGCCACCGGCCGCTGGGACATCCGCGCCATCTGACTGCACAGCGCGGTGAGCTCTGCCCCGCGGTAGAGCAGCTCGGCCAGTGCCCGGTGCACGGTCAGCCCGTACCGCAGGACGTGTGTCTCGCGGGCCAGGGTCAGGTCGGCGACCAGCCGGTTGAGGACGGCGAACGGAACGGCGTCGGTCATGGTGACGAGAGGGAGATGACAGGCAGCATCGGCGTCGGCCGAGTCCGCCTGGTGGCCGTCGACCAGCAGCGCCGCGGCGCCCCGCGCGGCCAGCTGTTCGGCGGCACCGGCCACGGTGGCGCCCTCGCGGGCCAGCTCGTCGGCGGGCGCGTGGACCAGCACCCCGGTCAGCGGGTCGTCGTGGTGCGCCGCGACCGCCCATGGGGCCACCCAGTCCAGCCGCGTGACGGCGCCGGCCCGCCCGGCGTGGATCCGGGCCCGGCGCAGCACCGGCTCCTGGAGCAGCCGCGCGAGCGTCAGCGCGTCATCGGAGTACGCGTGCGGCATGGGGCTCCTCGGGTCACAGTGCACAACAGTCGGCGGGTCTGACACGGCAGTCTCACCATTGCCGGGGTCGGCGTCCAGACCCGAGGGTGGAACACGTCCCGGCCCCGACTCGGGGACCGGCGCTCGTCTCACCCGGCTGTGCGCCGGAGAAGGAGTACCTCGTGCACCAGGTCTTCCGGATCACCCTCGACGACGCCCTGCCGATGCTGCAGGCGGCGCGGGCCAAGGCCGAGGAGCTCGGCGTCAAGCAGACGATCTGCGTCTGCGACGACGGCGGGAACGTCCTGGCGCTGCACCGGCTGCCGGGCGGCCGGTTGACCGGGGTGGAGATCTCGATCGCGAAGGCCTTCACCGCGGCCGGCCACGAACGGGCTACGCACCTGTTCAACGAGCCGCCGAACGGGCCGGCCCTGCCGGGCAACGAGGCGTTCGGCATCTCGCACATGCTGCCCGGGAAGTTCGCGATCTTCGTCGGCGGTTTCCCGATCGTGCACGAGGGACAGATCGTCGGCGCCGTGGGTGTGAGCGGCGGCAACGGCGAGCAGGACAAGGCGGTCGGCGCGGCCGCGCTGCAGGCCTTCGCCGAGCACGTGGCGGCGAACCCGCCCGCCTGACCCGGAGGACACGAGGCGTGGGGCGGGCCGGACGGCTCGCCCCACGGTCAGTCCCTCGTCCCGTCGTCGACCGCGACCACCAGTTCGACCTCGACCGGGGCGCCCGACGGGAGGGTGCGGACACCGACCGCACTGCGCGCCACCACACCGCGCTCCCCCAGCCGCTCGCGCAGCACCGTGGAGGCGCCGTCGGCGACGGCGGAGTGGGCGGTGAACCCGTCGACCGCCGCGATGAAGACGGTCATCTTCAGGCAACGCAGGATGGCGGGGAGCCCGACCGCCTCCACCACGGCCGTGACCGCGTTGCCGGCGGCGAGCCCGGCGGCCTCCCGGGCTGCGGCGACGTCGAGGTCGCGTCCCACGACACCGGACACGACGAGTTCGCCATACCTCCGCGGCGTCATCCCGGCCGTGTAGGCGATGCCGCCGTGGACGACGACGGGGACGTAGGCGCCCTGCGGCGGGACCGCGGACGGCCGATCCGGCTCAGACACGCCGCACCTCAGACACGCCGCACCTCAGACACCGAGCGCCACGCCGTCCTGCCGCGGGTCGGCCGCACCGGCGAGGACGCCGCGCCCGTGGTCGACCGACACGACCAGCGCGCTGCCCCCGCCACCCCAGTCGCCGACGTCGCGGACGTCATGGCCGAGCGCGGCCAGGCCGGCGAGCACGTCGGCGCCCAGCCGGCTCTCGCACTGCAACGTCTCCGGGCTGCCCAGCGCATCGGCGTCGCTGCCCGGGTGCACGGTGGTGCGCGGCGCCGAGACGGCCTCCTGTGGATCGAGCCCGCCGTCGACCAGGTGCGAGACCAGTTGCATGTTCCACTGCACCTGCCCGTCGCCGCCCGGGGTGTTGCCCACGTGCCGCAGGCGGCCGGCGGAGTCGGTGGCGATCCACGCGTTGAGGGTGTGCAGCGGCTTGCGCCGGGGTGCCAGCGCGTTGGGGTGACCTGGCATCAGGTAGCTCCCGCGGGCCAGCCGGTTGTTCAGGGCGATGCCGGTCCCGGGGATCGAGATCCGGGCTCCGAACGTGAACGCCAGCGAGGAGATGGCGCTGACCGCCCGACCGTCGCCGTCCACCGCGATGCAGCTGGTGGTGTCGCCGGCCGTGCCGGTCGGCGGCCCGACCGTCGCCGGCTCGCGCGCGAACTCGCGCCGCGCCCGTGCCATTTCCTCGTCGGCGAGCAGCTCGCGCCAGGCGTCGTTGTCGGCGGCGCAGCGTTCGACCCGGTCGCGGAAGGCCCGCCGGGCGGCCCGTGCCTGGAGGTGCACCGCATCCGTGCCCGACGTCGGCAGCCCGACGAGGAGCCCGTCCAGGAGACCGGCCTGCTGCAACAGCATCCAGCCAGGGGACGGCGGCGGCGTCTGGTGGAGGGTGACGTCGCCGTACGGCGCGTTGATGGCGTCCTCTGCCCGGACGTCGCCGGCCAGGACCCACTCCTCCCCGGAGAACGGCGCGCCGCCGGCCTGCAGCAGCCGCACTGCGCGCTGCGCGAGTTCGCCCCGGTAGAGGGCCTGTGGCTGCCAGGCCAACAGCTCGATGGTCTCGGCCAGTTCGTCGGAGCAGAGCAGGTCGCCGACGCCCGGGATTCGCCCGGCGGGCATCAGCCACCGGGCCAGCCCCGTGTCCCGGGCCAGCGCATCGGCGTGCTCGGCGATGTCCCGGCTGTTCTTGGCTGTGCACGGCACGCCCGCCCGGGCCGCGGCGGCGACCGGCGCCCAGAGGTCGGCCAGCTCGCGGGTGCCCCCCAGCCGGTGCAGCGTGGCGAGCGCACCGATGGCCCCCGGCACGGCGACCGCCCATGGGCCGGTGAGCGGGACCGCCGAGAGGCCCCGGTCGAGGTAGCCCTCGGCAGAGGCGCCGTCCGGCCCGTAGCCGCTGCCGTTGACCGTCCAGACCCGGCCGTCCGGTTCGCGGACGACGGCGAAGGCGTCGCCGCCGATGCCGCACTGACCCGGCAGCGCCAGCCAGGACATGGCCGTCATCGCAAGGGCGGCGTCCACCGCGGTCCCGCCGTCGGCGAGGACGCGGGCGCCCAGCTGACTGACGGCCGGCGAGCTGCTGCTGACCATGCCGCCCGTCGCGAGGGTCGGCGTGCGCACCGGCCCCCACGACGAGGGCCACTCAGCCCGGGCGGCGGTCCTCACTCCGAGCCCGGCGGCCTGCGCCGCCGCGGCCCGCCCTCCACCACGTCGCGCTCGGTCAACCCGACCAGCACCTGCCCGTCCTCCTCCCGCACCGGGTACGTGCGGATCGGCTCGGTGGCCGGCGGCTGGATCGGCCGGCCGTGCTCGAGCTCGAAGACGCTGTTGTGGCAGGAGCAGCGGATGCCGTCGTCCTGCAGCTTCCCGGAGCTCAGCAGGCAGTCCAGGTGCGTGCAGTAGTTGGAGGTGGCGTACGCGCGGCCGTCGAGCCGGGCCAGCGCCAGCTCGAGCTGGCCGTGGTCGGTCTCGGCGTAGAACCGGCGCACATACCCGTTCGGGACCTGGCCGGAGCGGCAGATGCGCACGTACTCACACTCGTCGCTCAGGGCGCCTCCGGTGGCCTCCGCCGGCGCGTCGGGGGCGGTCATGCGCTGAGGTAGACGGTCTTGTCGACCGTGTAGAAGGCCATCATCGAGTCCCCTGCCTGTTCCTTCGACGTCTGGGTGCTGCTGTCCTTGAGGCCGCCGAACGGAGCGTTCATCGCCTGCCCGGTGGTCGACTGGTTGATCTTGACGAGGCCGGCGGTCACCTTCCGCGCGAAGGTCATGGCCCGGGCGATGTCCGCGGTCACGATGCCCGCCGAGAGCCCGAAGCGCGTCGCGTCGGCCAGCTCGAGGGCATGGTCCATGGACCGCACCCGCAGCACGGCCAGCACCGGCCCGAACACCTCCTCGGTCGCCAGGGCCGAGGCCGGGTCGACGTCGGTGAACAGGGTCGGCCGGACGAAGTGGCCGTGCGCCAGGTCGCCCGCAGCCAAATCCTGGCTGTCGTCACCGGGGCCACCGATGACCAGCCGGGCGCCGTCGTCGATCGCCCGTGCCACATGACCGAGGACCAGTTCCTTCTGCCGCTCGGTCGCCAGCGGCCCCATGTCCACGGCGTCCGCCATGCCCGGGCCGACCCGCAGCGCCTGCGCCCGGGCCGCGACGCGCTCGACGAGGGCGTCGTGCACGGCGTCGTGCACGAGGACGCGGCTGGTACCGGTGCACGCCTGGCCGGCGAGACCGAAGGCGCCCTTGACGATCAGCGCCGCCGCGCGGTCGAGGTCGGCGTCCTCGAGCACGACGACCGGGTTCTTGCCGCCCATCTCCAGCTGGGTCCGCCGGCTGGCTGGGACGGCACGGTGGATGGCCTCCCCGACGCCGGTCGAGCCGGTGAAGGTGATCGCGTCCACCCGGTCGTCTGCCACCAGCGCCGCGGCCACCTCCGCTCCACCGTGGAGAACGGAGATCGCGCCCGCCGGCAGGCCGCCCTCGAGCAACGCGTCGACCAGTCGCTGACCGAGCAGCGGGGTGACGTCGCTGGGCTTGAACACGACGCCGTTGCCGGCGGCCAGCGCGGGCCCGAGCTTGCGGGACGGGATGTTGAGCGGGAAGTTCCACGGGGTGATCGCGGCGACCACGCCGACGGGTGCGCGCATGGTGAACACGAGGCTGCCGTCGCCGGTGGGCAGGGTCACGCCCGCGGTGCGCATCGCCTCCCCGGCGTAGAAGCGCAGGTTCAGCGGCGTGCGGGAGACCTCCATCGTCGCCTCGGCGCGCGTCTTGCCCTCCTCTCGGACGAGGTCGGCGATCAGCGAGTCGCGCTGGCCCTCCAGCACCGATGCCGCCGCCTCCAGCACCTGCGCCCGCTGCTCGGGTCCGGTGTCGGCCCAGGCCTCCCATCCCGCGGCCACCGCCGACACGGCCGAGTGGGCGTCCTTGGCGTCGGACTCGGGGAACGTGCTGACGACGTCGCGGGTGTCGGCAGGATTGCGCCGCTCGCGGGTGCGGCCGCTCAGCGACTCGACCCACTCACCGTCGACCAGGTTGCGGACTGTGCGGGCGGTCATGAGACGGGCACCTCGTCGTCGTCGAAGTCGAGCAGGTCCTCCAGCGGGACCGACTCGTCGGCCAGTTGCCCGGCGCCGACCGGGATCTCCAGGTCGATCAGTTCGCGGGCGACGGAGATGTCCTCGCCCCGCTCGATGGAGGCGGCACCGACGAGCACGCCGTCGCGCAGCCAGAACACGGTGCCGTTCAGCGCCGCGAGGTCGCCGCGGGTGATCACGACGTCGCCGGGTCGGACCCCGCCGAGCCCCAGGCCCTGGACGTTGATGTCGAACTGGTCGGTCCAGAACCAGTGCGGGTCGGCGAACGTCGCGGGCCGGCCGGCGAGGGTGGAGGCGATCGCCGAGGCCTGCTGCTGGGCGACGTCGACGTGCTCGACGCGGATGCGGCCGTAGCGCGGGTGGTCGTGCGCGGCGACGTCGCCGGCGGCGAAGACCGCCGGCAGTGAGGTCCGGCCCCGGGCGTCGACCTCGACGCCGTTGCCGACGGCGAGGCCCGAGGCGACGGCGACGTCGGTGTTGGGCACGATCCCGATACACACCACCAGGTCGTCGACCGTCTCGGCGCCCGCGGCGGTGACGACCGTGACGCCGTCGGCACCCGGGCGGACCTCGGCGACCCCGTGACCGAGTCGCAGGTCGACGCCGCGCCCTCGGTGCAGCTCGGTGATCGCCGAGCCGATGCCGGCGCCCAGCGCCCGGGCCAGGAGCACCGCGTCGAGGTCGAAGACGACGGCCTCCGCGCCCCGGGTCACCGCGGCGGCAGCCACCTCGGTGCCGAGGAAGCCGCCGCCGAGGACGCCGATCCGGCGGCCGGGTGCCAACCGCTCCCGCAACCGGTCGCTGTCGCTCAGCGAGCGGATGTGATGGACGCGCTCGCCCTCGACGCCGGGCAGTCGGCGCGGCCGGCCGCCGGTGGCGAGGACGACGGAACCGGCCGGGAGCGCGGAGCCGTCGGCGAGCAGCACCTCACCGGTTCCGGCGGAGATGCGCTCGACCGGGCTGCTCGTCCGCACGGTGACGTCGTTGGCCTCGCACCAGACCGGGTCGAGGAGCCAGAACCCGCCCTCGCCGCCGGTGGCCAGGCGCTCCTTGGACAGGTGCGGCCGCTGGTAGGGGCCGACCGGCTCGTCGCCGACGAGGACGACGGGGCCGGCGAAGCCCCGGCGGCGGAGCGTGCGGGCGGCCTGGGCGGCGACGTGCCCGGCGCCGACGACGACGACGGACGGCTCGGTCACCGCACTCACCGGGCGGGTGGGGCGTCGGCGGGGGTGGCGGCGGTGGGGCGGGTGTCGGCGGGGCGGGCTGCAGCCGTGCCCGCGGCACTGTTCCGCCGCGGGCTGACCGGGTCCGGGTCGAGCAGGATGGCGCCGCCTTCGGTGACCTGGACGGCGTAGGTGGCCTGCCGGCCGTCCTGGTCCTCGGCCTCGCCGGTGCGCGGGTCGAACTTCCACTGGTGGCCCGGGCAGATCACCTGGCCGGCGAGCAGCGTGCCCTTGCTGAGCGAGCGCTCCTGGTGGGTGCAGATGTCGTCCATGGCGAACACCTCGCCGTCGACCAGGAACAGCGCGATCGGGCAGCTGCCGACGTGGACCTGCGCCCGCTTGCGACGGGCCAGTTCCTTCATCTCGGCGACGTGCACCCAGCCGCCCGCCGACCCGGGCTGATCAGCGCCGGCCTGGGTCGAGCCGGGCACGGTGGGGACGGTGGTTGAGCTCGCGGGCTCGCTCACGGATGCCTCCGGGTCGAGGTCGTGCGGAAGGTGCCGGCGACGCGGCCGGCGCGGTCCATCGGAAGAGGGCGGTGGTCGCCCTCGGACGGCACGGGGTGCCGGGCGAGCCGCCCGGCACCCCGGGGCCGTTCCGGCCGTCAGGCCAGGGAGTCCGCGTCACTCGACGACAGGTCCGGCGCGACGTAGGAGTCGTACAGGGAGCGGGTGTAGGAGTAGCGCATCTCCGCGCCCCAGCGGACGAACTGCAGGCAGCGCTGCTGCAGCTCGGGAGTGGTCGCGTTCTCGAGCACGATCTGGTAGCCGCGCTCGCCGTGCACCACGTCGGAGGTGATGTGCAGGTCGAAGAACTCGATCTCGTCCTCGGTGAAGCCGTACACGCCGCGCAGCGGGATGATCTGCTTCTTGTAGATGTCGGGCACCTGGGACTCCAGGCCGACGACCAGGGCCGCCGTGGCGACGACGAAGTGCTCGCGCAGGGCTGTGGCGTAGCACCAGGCCTGCAGTCCCCGGGTCACCGCGTTGGCGTTGTTCGGGTCCTCGATCCGCTCGCGGGTCGTGCCGCACGCCTCGCCGAAGCGGATGAGCAGATCGGTGTGGCGGATGTCGGCCAGCTCCTCCTCGTACATGTTCTGGAGGAGGAAGTCCTTGGCCTCGGTGCACGTGTCCGGGGTGTTCGCGTACACGATGCCCAGGTAGTCGGCGAAGGGGCCGACGTACTGGTAGTGGTTCTCGGCCCACCGGGCGAAGTGGTGCCGCTCGAGCTTGCCGTCGGCCCAGGCCTTGCTGAAGGAGGCGTTCTTCGCCTCGCGACCCTTGATCGCGTCCTGGAGCGCCACGCGGAAGTCGTCGTGGCTGAGCAGTTCGGTACGGGTGAGGAGTGCGGTCATGTCATGCCTTCCCTGATCGGGCGTCGGCTCGGGTGGTGACCTCGAAGCTAGGTGCGCAACCCGGCACGCCCGACGGTCATGCTGCACACGCCTGCGGTCTTTCCATGTGCACATGCACCAGCGCGGCGATGGTCCTCGTCCGGCCATCCTGCTGCGGTGCCCGCCCGTGCCTCGACCTCTGCGACCGCCGGCGGCGACGCCGCCCCGGCGGTGACCTCCTCCTCCGCCCCCGACCGCCACCGACGGGCGCTCCGGTTGCGGCAGACCCTGGTCGTCACCCTCGCGGTGGTCAGCGGGGCGACCGACGCCATCGGCCTGCTGGTCCTGGGCGGCGCCTTCACCAGCGTCATGACCGGGAACATGGTGCTGCTCGGCGTCGCGGCGAGCTCGGCCGACGGCACGCTCGCCGCATCCTCCGGGTTCGCCATCCTCGCGTTCTGCGCCGGCGCGGCCCTCGGCGCGCGCCTGGCCGGCTCGGCCCAGAAGAGCGACCGGGTCTGGCCGCGGCCGGTGACCGTCGGACTGGCGGTGGAACTCGTGTTCGTGGCCGGCTACGCCGTCGGATGGTGGGTGACCGACGGATCCCCTGCTCCCGGCGTGGCACTGGCCATGTTGCTCAGCACAGCGCTCGCGCTCGGGATCCAGAGCAGCACGGTGCAGCGATTCGGCGTCAGCGGCATGTCGACGACCTATCTCACCGGCACCCTGACGACCGTGGTGATCCGGCTGGCCAGCGGTCGTGGCGTCCGGGAGGTCTGGCACAGCGTGGAGATCCTGCTCGGGCTCGTGCTCGGTGCGGCGGCCGGCGCGGCCCTCGTCCTCCTGGCGCCGATGCTCGCCCCGGCGCTGCAGCTGCTCACCCTCGGTGCGGTGGTCGTGGTCGGCGCCACGGTGGCAGAGAAGATGTGACCCGACGGCCCGCTCAGCGCGCGGACTCGTCCCGGCGCAGCACGAACAGGAACGGCGACGGCAGCCCGCGCATGTCCATGGCGCCGAGGCGGACGTCGTCGCTGACCCGCCGGAAGACGTCGATGATCGGCAGCGCGTCGTAGACCATCGCCGCGGTGACCACCCCTCGGTGGGTCACCTTCCGCAGCCGGGCCTTGGGCTTGTCGGTGTAGAGCAGCGGCCGCAGGCGGCTGAACACCGCCCGCAGCGGCCAGAACTGCGCGAACCCGGCGTAGTCACGCAGCACACCCATCGGCAGCAGCCACGGGTCGACCGGCCGGGGCCGGCCCGACCTGTCGGTGAACAGGAGCGGGTGCACCGACTCGTCGTCCAGGAACTCCTTGCCGTACCAGCCGTAGGCCTCCAGCAGCCCGTCCAGCGGTGAACCGGTCGGCAGCCCGCTCCCCCGCCACCGGCCGAGCATCTCGTCGGGCTCGACGACGGGCAGCGAGTCGAAGTACGCCAGCGCCTCGTCCGGCCGGGCACCGTCCTGGTGCCGGTCGAGCCAGCCCTCCGCGCGCACGTCCTCGTCGATCGTCATCCGAGGACCGGCAGCTTCCGCTTGGCGGCCAGCCGGTCCATGCCGGCCTGGATCTCGACCTCGACCTGGTCGTAGATCTTCTGGACGTAGGCCTTGTCGTTCACCCGGTCCGGGTCGTGGTCGACCTCGATCGGGTCGAGCAGCTCGGTGCGGATCTTGGCCGGCAGCGGGACGTGCGCCGGCAGCACCTCCACCGCGAGGGGGAAGGGGAAGCCCGAGATGATGGGCAGGTTGGCACCCCGCAACGTCGACTTCAGGCCGGTGACCTTGTCCAGCGCGTTGGCCAGCCACTTGCCCTCGGAGACGACGAACACGGTGTCGTGCCCGCCGACCGTGGCCACGGGCAGGATCGGGACACCGGAGCGGATGGCCTGCTTGACGAAGCCGGTGCGCCCGCCCAGCGTGGCCACGTCCCGCTTGCGCCAGCTGCGCATCGAGTCCACCTCACCGCCCGGCCAGACGACGACGTCCTCGCCCTGCGCCAGCGCCGCGCCCACGCTCGTCCGGTTGGCCGCGATCACGCCGACGGCGCGGAAGTAGTCGCCGAGACCGGGAGTCGCCATCAGGACGTCGTGCGCGGTGCCGTGGAGATGCCGCTTCCCCTCGAAGTGCACGTGCCAGGCGTTGACCAGCGTCCACGCGTCCATGGTCAGTGCGCCGCCGGAGTGGACGCCGATGACCAGGGAGGTCTCGTCGGGAACCCGCTCCCACCCGTCGACCTCGAGCCGGAAGTAGAACGTGTTGAGCAGGTCGTAGAACGGCTGCTGCAGCTTCAGCAGGGTGTCGTTCGGCGGGCGCGGCTCCATGGCCGCCCCGACCCGCCAGCTGATGAGCCGCTGGATGATGTTCTGGTCCTGCGAGGCGTGTTCGCCCACAGAGTCGCCCACAGTGCCTCCCTCGTCGTCGAAGGGAACAACGGTCGAGCACCCCTGCGGTCACGCGTTCTGCGACAGAATGCCTGCTCAGGCCTCCGTCGGCATGTCAGGCGCGGACGGGCGCGGGCCCTCCGGTCGCTCCTCCAGCCAGGCCCGGATCCGGGCGTAGATCAGCGGGTGGTTGAGCAGGTCGAAGTGGTGCATGCCGCCGACGCGGTGCACGTGGTCGGGCGGAAAGGCCAGCCGGTCGCCGTCCCCGGTGTCGCCGCTCGCGCTGCGTGGCGGGACGAGCAGGTCACCGAACAGGTCCGCCACCCGGCCCTCCGGATTGCGGCTCAACGTCGCCAGCACGACGAAGTGCCGCGCGCCGTCGTGCAGCGGCACGTGGGTGTGCTCGCCAGGGGTGAGCGCGTCGAGGTCGCGGCCGGTCCAGTCGGCCTCGACCAGCGTGCCGCGGCGGAGGTCCTTGATGCCGTCACTGCGCAGCGTCAGCAGCCGCGACAGCGGCCGGGTCTCCGGCAGCCGGGCCAGCAGCGCGGTGAGCCGGTGCACGCCGCGCTCGAGCGGCGCACCGAGGTGCGGGGACCCGAGGGTGACCGTGTCGCGCACGAGGTGGGTCCAGCCGTGTGCCTCCGCCGTCCCGCCGCCGGCCTGGTGCAGGGCGCTGCGGGCGACCAGGCCGCCCATGGAGTGCCCGACGAGGACGACGTCCTGGACCGGGACCGGCCAGGCGTCGACGAGCGCGGTGAGCAGCGCGTCGAGGGAGCGGCCGTTCTCGGAGATGTGCAGGCCGGTGTTGTAGCGCAGGTAGACCGGGGCCAGCCCGAGGTCGCGCTGCAGCTGGCTGCCGTAGGTGACCGCCCGGTCGCCGTGGTGCCGCTCGGCGCCGTAACCCCAGGAGTCCTCGGTCTCGGTCAGACCGTGCAGGAAGACGGCGAGCCGGCCGCTCGCCCCGGGGAACGCCTGCTGCAGGGCCGGCGTCTCCGGCGGCACGGCGCGGCCGGCCACCCGCACGGTCATCTCCAGCGCGAGCGCGGGGGCCTCCCGCGCGAGGAGGTCGCCGTGCGCCCCGTTCAGGATGGCCAGCGCGACCCGGCCGGCGCGGGCGGTGTCGAGGTCGCGACCGCTGGCCCGCAGGGACGCCACTCCCCCGACGGCCCGGGCACTCACGCCGAGGGCCACCCGCACGCTCGAATAGCTCAGGTCGGAGATCGCGTCGTGCACCACCTGGATCCGTCGCCCGGCCGGCCCGACGGCGCGGAAGGCACGGTCGGCGATCCCCTGGTGCAGCTCATGGATGCGTGACGTGCCGCCCCGGAGGGTCGCGCGGGCGAGCTGGGAGACGTCGTTGACCTCGTCCGCCCTCATCGCCGCTCCACCTGGTCGTTGTTCGGGGGTCGAGCCTCTCGGTTACCGCCCGGGGAGGCAACCGGGAGCCGTGGCTCAGCGGTCGACCAATGCATCGCTACGCGGGCCGACGCCGGGCACCGGCAGCGGCAGGGGGACCTGCCCGGTGCCTGCACCCGCCAGGTGGACAGCCGGCTCCTGCTCTCGAGCGGCCGGCTCGGCCCACCTCGCGGCACCGGCTCCGAACGCCGTCGCCGAGAGTGCGGCGAGCGACTGCCACTGCCGCCCTACGAACTGGACTCGCGACGCCAGTCGGTGGTGGGAGAGCACGGTGGCGCGGAACACGACCGGTTCCACGCGGTCGGGAACCGTGACCGCCAGCTCGACGTCGGAACCGACCGGTGCCCGCAGGCCCCAGACCCGCAGCTGACCACCGCCGAGTGAGACGTCCACCAGTTGAGCGGGCACCCCGTCGAGGGTGGCAGGCATGCGGACGGGAAAACGGTGCGCCTCACGTCGCTCGGCGGAGAAGCGGGGGTCCCGGATGCGCCGGATCCCGGCGAGCACGAACCCGCACGTGACCGCGACCCAGAACGCCGGGATCACCGTCGTGCCGTCGAGGGGATAGGGGGTCGGGGTCCGACCGAACACCGACAGGCCGGCATAGATCAGTGCGCCCACCAGGATCACGGCCAGGCCGATCAGGAGCCGGGGTATGCGGGCCCGGGTACGTTCCTCGCCCGTCCGGCCCTTCGCGGTCACGGTGAAGCGCCCGGCCCCCGGGCGGACCAGGGACAGGGTGGCCGCGAGGTTGGACGGCAGCCTGATGACCTCGAACAGCAACGAGAAGCGCACCGGCGCGAAGCCGCGGGCCAGCAGCATCAGCGCGACCTGCTGCAGCAGGAACGCGCTGCCCGCGATGGCGGCGAACTGCAGCGGCGGGGCTGCGACGGGGAACAGACCGGTGACCAGCGCGACCACCGGGATCAGTGCCAGGCCGAGCGTCCGCCATGAGTCGAACCACGCCGACAGTGAGTACAGGTAGCCCAGGCGTTGGCGCAGGGTGAGACCGGAGGCGCTCAGCGGGTTGTCGTGCCGGAGCACCTGCATGGCGCCCCGCCCCCATCGGCGACGCTGGGCGTAGAAGGCCGCCGGGCCGCCGGCTGCCACGCCCCTCGCCAGTACCTCGTTGTGGTAGGCGCTGCGCCATCCCGCACGGTGCAGCTTCATCGTCGTGTGGAAGTCCTCGGTGAGCGACTCGGTCGCCACCCCGCCGACGTCCTGCAGTGCGCGCACCCGCAGCACCGCATTCGTCCCGCACCAGAATGCGGCTCCGGCATTGTGCTTTCCGGCCTGGATGACCCGGTAGAACAGCGACTCCTCGTGCAGGTCGCCGTCGGGCCGGAAATGCTCGAAGGAGCCGGTGTTGTAGAAGTGCTGCGGCGTCTGGACGAGTGCCAACTGTGGGTCTGTGAAGTAGGGCAGCGTCCTGGTGAGGAAGTGGGGGTCGGGGACGTGGTCGGCGTCGAAGACGGCTACCAGTTCGGACTGCACGAGTGCCAGGGCGTGGTTGAGATTGCCTGCCTTGGCATGGTCGTGCACCGGGCGCCCGACGTAGTGGGCACCGAGGGCGGTGACCATCTCCTCGACCTCGATCCGGTCACCGTCGTCCAGCACCCACGTCTCGTGGTCACCCTCCAGCGCCAGACAGGCGGCCACCGTGGGGAGCAGGACGTCGAGGTGCTCGTTGTAGGTGGGCACGAGGACGGTCACGGTCGGCACCGGAAGTCCGGGGGCCGCCGGGCGCGGCACGGTCGGGGAGACGTTCCACGTCGTCATGACGAACAGGAGGAGGGCGACGGCGCCGTAGATCTCCAGGCCGAGGAACGGGATACCGATCCAGCGGGCCGGCCCCTCGGGGATGGTCTCCAGCATCCGCCAGCACAGGTAGCCCAGAGTGGTCAGCACGGCCGCCAGCGCCGTCGACCGCACGACGACGCGGCGCAGGAAGGTCTCCGGCGCGGGGACGCCGTCGCGCTTGCCCACCGGGATGCGGACGCCGGCCGGGGAGGACTCCGCGACCGTGCCGGCGACCGCGGCGCGGTGCCGCCCGGGCGTCGCCGATGCATTGCTCACCCGAGAGGGATCGACACGGACGCGTCGTCGCGCGACCCCCCATACGGATGAACATCGCGCCGGAACGAATGCGGATGCCCCGGCGTCCGCGTGTCAGGCGGTGCGCGGCCCCTGCCAGAGGTCGATCCCGGAGTCGACGGCGTGCTCGTCGATCGCCGCGAGCTCCTCGTCGGTGAACGCGAGGTTGTCCAGCGCGCCCAGGTTCTGGTCGAGCTGGGCGACGCTGCTGGCCCCGATGAGCGCGCTGGTCACCCGCCGGTCCCGCAGCACCCACGCGAGCGCCATCTGCGCCAGGCTCTGCCCGCGCTGCTGCGCGATCTCGTTCAGGGCCTGGATGTGCCCGCGCGCCTCGTCGGTGAGCAGGTCGGTCGACAGCGACGTGCCCTGACTCGCGCGGGATCCCTCCGGGATCCCGCCGAGGTACTTGCCCGTGAGCATCCCCTGGGCGAGCGGGGAGAACGCGATGCAGCCGGCGCCGACGTCCTCGAGGATGTCGAGCAGGCCCTCGGTCTCGATCCAGCGGTTGAGCATCGAGTACGACGGCTGGTGGATCAGCAGCGGCGTCCCGAGGTCGGCGAGGATCTTCGCCGCCCGCCTGGTCTCCTGCGGGGAGTAGGAGGAGATGCCGACGTAGAGCGCCTTCCCCGCGTGGACGGCGCTGTGCAGCGCGCCCATCGTCTCCTCGAGCGGCGTGGTCGGGTCCGGCCGGTGGGAGTAGAAGATGTCGACGTAGTCCAGCCGCATCCGCTTCAGCGACTGGTCGAGACTGGACAGCACGTACTTGCGTGAGCCGCCGCCCTGGCCGTACGGACCGGGCCACATGTCGTAGCCGGCCTTGGTGGAGATGACCAGCTCGTCGCGGTAGGGCGCGAAGTCGTCGGCCAGGTGCCGGCCGAAGTTGGTCTCCGCCGAGCCGTAGGGCGGGCCGTAGTTGTTGGCCAGGTCGAAGTGCGTCACCCCGCGGTCGAAGGCGCGGCGCAGGATCGCCCGCTGCCGGTCCAAGGGGACGTTGTCACCGAAGTTCTGCCACAGGCCCAGGCTGATCGCCGGCAGGTCCAGTCCGCTGTTCCCGGTCCGCCGGTAGGTCATGGAGTCATAGCGGGAGTCGGCCGCTCGGTAGTTCATGGCTGCATCGTCCCCGGTCCGGCAGCCGGGTGCCGCGTCGCCGCCTCCCTACCGGCCGGTAACCGGACCGGCCGCGGCTCGTTGGTCCACGGCACAGCCCGCCCTGCCCGCCGCCGTGCAAGGAGCCAGCATGCGCCGTCCCCGCCTCGTCCGTGCCGCCGTCGCAGCGGGCCTCGCCTGTGCCGTCGTCGTCGCCGGGAGCTCCGGCGCCGCCGCGGCTCCGGGTGACCCCACCCCCGGCTCGCCGGAGTATCTGGCCCGGGACGCGCAGAACATGGCCGACGCGTACGGCCGGCAGACCGCGCCGGACGGCCAGCTGTCACCGCAGTACGGACTGGCGAGCACCGGGTACATCGGCCCGGTGTTCGCCGCCGACCTGCTCGCGCAGGCGGCCCGACCGAACCGCCCGGCCCTCACGCCCGCGACGGCGGTGCCGGGGTGGAACAGCGGCAACCCCTACCGCGCCGACTGGGCCGGCACGCGCGGGCAGATGACCCCGGTCTCCTTTCCCGACCGGTACGGCGCACTCCTGCACGGCGACGTCTTCGCGCCGCTCCCCGGCGCCCATGACCCGTACACGGGCGAGGCGCTCGCGGGCCCCTTCCCCGGCGTGGTGATCACGACCGGGTCGGTGCAGGGCAGCGAGCGGATGTACTGGTGGCTGGCCCAGGACCTCGCCGAACGCGGCTACGTCGTCCTGACCTACGACGTCCAGGGGCAGGGCCGGAGCGAGACGTTCCCGCACCAGGGTGACGTCGAGGACCTCCCCTCCTGCGACCTCGCCGCCGCGCCGCTCGCCGGTGAGGAGACCGCGTGCCCCGGAGTGCCGTCCCAGCAGACAGCGAACTTCGTCTACGGCACCGAGGACGCGATCGACTTCTTCCTCTCGACGCCGTCCTCGCCGTACGGCAACCCGTCAGCGGGGAGCGCGGCCGTCGACGGCTTCAACCCGCTGTGGCAGCAGTTCGACCGGTCGCCGGACACCTCCTCCGTGACGCCGGGCCGGACGACGCGGCTGGCACTCGTCGGCCACTCGCTCGGCGCGCTCGCGGTCTCCTACGTGCAGGGCGTCGACGAGCGGGTGCAGGCGGTCGTCGCCCTGGACAAGCTCTCCACCACCCCGGCCATCGGGGGCGCCGAACCGTTCGACGCGCAGGGCCCGCTGACCCCGGTCGTGCCCGGGCTGGGTGTGCAGTCGGAGTACGGCTTCACCGTCGCGCCCTACTTCGCCAACTCAGGGCTGTTCGACCCGTCGGGCGTCGGATCACCGAGCCAGGCGCCGGACCCGCGACGTGAGCTGGCCACCGGCTACGACGGCTGGACGGCGGCCGGCGTCGACTCGATGGTGATCGTGCCCCGGGCGTCCACCCACCTGGAGTACACCGACATCGCCTACGTGCTGCCCGCGTCGCGGTACGGGCAGGCGGTCGCCAGCCACTACACGCAGGCCTGGCTCGGGAAGTACCTGCAGCACGACCCGGCCGCCGACGACGCGCTGCTGGCGACGTCCTTCGACCATCTCGAGCCGGACTCCACCGGCACGTGGCGACCGGTGGCGCTGGACCGCGCCGAGCACCTGTCGTTCTACTTCTGCTCCGGCTACGACATCGGGACGGCGTCCGGGCGTCAGTCCGACGACGACATCGCCGGGGTGGGCTGCGCGTAGTGCCGCTACCGGGCGTTCTCGGTGGCCGCAGCGACCTGGCGGATGGCTGCCCGGAGCAGGACGGGCTCGTGCCCGGGGTCGATCGAGGCGACGAGGGTGAGCGCGGCGCGCGACAGGTGGCGCGCGAGCAAGCGCATGGCCCCCTCCGCGTCCCCTGCCCGGCAGAGCTGGGCAAGCTCGGCGTGCTCGCGGGCGCCCTGGGTCCACCCGCCGCCTTCGTCGCTGACGTACACCCGGCGGTAGCGCTCGGTGTGCTCGGCCCACTGGGCCACGGACCGCCGCATCCGGTCGCCGGAATGGGCGACCAGCAGCTCGTGGAACCGCTGGTGCTGCTCCTCCCAGACGCCGAACCCCAGGGACTCCGACTCGCCGACGGCGGTGACCAGGCGGTCCAGTTCGTCCAGGTCCGCTGTGCTGAACCGGGGCACACTGACGCCGATCGCCAGCGCCTCGTTGACCACCCGCAGGGCGTACACGTGCTCGACGTCGTCCAGGGAGAGCTCGGCCACCCGGGCACGGTGGTTGATCTCGGCCTCGATCAGCCCCTCCCGCTGCAGGAGCCGGAGCGCTTCCCGGACCGGGCCACGGCTGACGCCGTACTCCTTGGCGATCTGCGCCTGTGACAGCTCGGCGCCGGCCGGGACCTGCCCCGACAGGATCCTCGCCCGCAGGTGGTCGTGGATCAGGTCGGTGGAGCCTCGGCTGCCCGGGGCGACGAGGAAGCCGTCGTCTCCCCCCTCGTGCCTCACGACCGCCGGGTGAAGGCCGCTCACGTGCGGACCACCACGGACTTCACCTGGGTGTAGCCGAGCAGGCCCTCGAAGCCCTTCTCGCGGCCGTGCCCGGACTTCTTCACGCCGCCGAACGGCAGCTCGACACCGCCGCCGGCACCGTACGTGTTCACGTAGACCTGGCCGGCGTGGATGTCGCGGGCCATCCGGTGCGCACGGCCGACGTCCCGGGTCCACAGCGCCGCGATCAGCCCGTACTCGGTGCCGTTCGCCAGGCGCAGTGCCTCCTCCTCGCTGTCGAACGGGGTCACGACGAGCACCGGGCCGAACACCTCCTGCTGGGCGATGGCGGACGCGGGGTCGACGCCGTCGATCAGTGTGGGCTCGAAGAAGAATCCGCCGTCGGGCAGGCCGGCGGGCACACCACCGCCGTGCCGCAGCCGCCCGTTGCCGCCCTCGACCGCGGCGCCGACGAGTGCGGCCACCCGCTCTCGCTGGCCGCCGGAGATGAGCGGTCCCAGATCGGGGTCCTCGGCGCCGGGACCGACCCGGACGGCGGCGAACGCCTCGGCCAGGCGGTCGACCAGCTCGGCGTGGATGGCACGGTCGACGAGCAGGCGCGAACCGGCGGAGCAGGTCTGCCCCGCGTTCTGCAGGATCGCGGTGGTGATCACCGGGACGGCGGCGTCGAGGTCGGCGTCCTCGAAGACGACGTTGGGCGACTTGCCGCCCAGT
>JAOPUS010000306.1 GCA_025963345.1 Blastococcus sp.
CGGGCCCTACGGTCCAGGGGCGGCGTAGGAGGCGGTCATGGTCCAGCAGAGCCCGATCCCCACCAGCACGGGCGGAACCGGTGGCGCGCCAAGAGCCGCCCGTCTCAGCGGCGGGGTAGTCGCCACACTCGCCGGCGGCGGCCTGCTCGCCGTCTTCATGGTGCAGAACAGAGAGGACGTCACACTCCAGTTCCTGTTCTGGAGCTTCACCTGGCCGCTGTGGCTCTTCACCCTGATCGTGGCGGTACTCGGATCCATCGTGTGGATCGGGCTCGGCGTACTGCGCCGCCACCGCCGTCGCGTCGCGCGGCGCGACGCCCGCAGGGACTGACCGGGTCGCACTCCCCGAGCCAGTCGTTCGCGCCGGGGAAGGCCAGGGGTGATCGACGTTTCCGTCAGCGGGATGCCCAGCGGGTTGATGACGATCGGCACGAAAAGTCTCTTGCGGTGCCCACGAAGCCCGGTGCGGCGTGGTGATCGGGATTCGTATTTCGGGCCGTCCAGACCGGCGCGTCCCTGAGGTACTCCAGCACTGTGGCGGCGCGGCGAGGGACAGTCGCATGAGGGTCGGCCGGTAGTTCTGACGATCGTCGACGCCGGCCACCAGGAACTCCTACCAGTCCGCGACACCGCTCATCGACGTCCGCTCCTCCATGCAGAAATCACGCACTCCCCGTTCCTGGCTCCTTCGACGACAACGGCCGGGCGTTCAGCTGCACGTCGGATCACACGGCGGCCTCCGCGGTTATCCGACCTGATCGGACGGCGTCCAGCAGCGACTGGTGGTCGCGCTCGTTCTGGTCGGCATAGGCCTCGGCGAACTCCCGGACGGCCTCGTCGAAGGATGGACCCCCGCCGAGATAGGCCGCCATCGCAATGCGGTCTCCGGAACGGGCGTGGGCGCGAGCCAGCGTCCAACCGCAGACCTCGCCGTAGGCCCGCATCCCGGCCGGCACCATGGACTCGACCTCGGCCGACCCCTTCCAGTCGCGCAGCTGCCGTACGTAGAAGTCCCTGCGCTGACCGTCGAGTCCTTGCACCCTGACCCAGCCGAGGAAGATGTCCCCCACGGCCTGCATCAGCCGCTGGCCCACCACGACGCGCTGCCCACTGTTGTCGTACTCGCTGGCCTCGACGAACGCTTCCAGCACCGAGGCTCCCGCCTCCTTCGCCTGCAGGAACAGCGGATGCTCGCCGTCCTCGAGCAGCAGCAGCATCCACGATCGCGTCCCCACGCTCCCGACGCCGACGACCTTTCGGGCCATGTCAACGAGCCGGTATCGGTCCAGCAGGACCCGTCGCTCGGGGTCGAGAGTCTCGGCGTAGGCAGCGAGCATGCTCCGCAGCTGTACCTCCGTCGTCTCGATCTCCGCATCGCTGCCCACGATGTCCCGGATCGGGACGATCAGGGGCGGATCGGGGTTCAGTCGCGGCCGGCCGTCGTCGACGCTGGCGAACCGCCCCAGTGCTCCGAGGTTGTCCTTCGTCTGGGCCTTGGCGGCGTTGCGAGCGATGGCCTTGCGCTGACGACCCGCCAAGCGGACGTCGGCGACCGCCTCGATGTCGGCCATGTCGGCGTGGGCGTACCAGACGTCCAGCGAGTGCATGCCGGCGAAGGCGCGCATCGCCCGCCGGTACGCCGCAACCGCCGCGAGCACGATCCGCCGGCGCTCCTTTTCCGGGTAGTCGCGAGCGCGACCAGCGATCTCGAGGCTGGTCGCCAGCCGCTTGATGTCCCACTCCCACGGTCCGGGCAGCGTCTCGTCGAAGTCGTTGATGTCGAAGACCAGATGCCGCTCGGGTGAGGCGAATACCCCGAAGTTGGCCAGATGCGCGTCCCCGCAGGCCTGCACGGTCAGCCCCGACTGAGGGGTGTGTGCCAGGTCGCTGGCCATCGGGAGCGCCGCACCGCGGAAGAACGCGAACGCCGAGGAAACCATCCGGCCGTAGCGGATCGGCAGCAGCTCGGGCACACGGTTGAGCCCCTGGCCCTCCAGCAGGGTCAGCGGATCTGCCCGGTCCGGGCCGACAGTGAACTCCGCGTGGCTGGAGCGGGGCACCTCCGTTCGCGCGGCCTTGCCGCGCGCGACCCGCTGTTCGCGGGTGAGCCGCGGTGCACCCTGCGTGGGCTGCGAAGTGGTCACCTGCGTCATCGACTCGTCCTTCCCGAAGCGTGCCTCCAGCCCCGGACAGGGTTCCGCTCAGGCACCGGTCCCGTGACCATCGCCCAGGCCTGGGCGCCGGGCATCCTCCGTGCGAGGTGAGCGCGAGAAGCATCCTGTCGGGGTGACGACCGGACCACCGCCGTCCTCGGCGAAGGTCGGTGGAGCCGGTGGACTCCCCCCGAGAACGAGTGGTGACGGACAGCACGGCAGATTGGCCCTACCGACGTCCCGCCCCAGTCACGCGACTGGCGGCGGCCGGGGCGCTCTGCGCGTTCCTGGCAATCATCGCCGTCGTGGTGGTGACGCTCGCACCGCCGCTGCGGTTCCGTTCACTCCCCCGCGCGCGCTGGGCGTTCGCACACAGCTGAACACACCCGGCTGCTTGCCGGCCCCTCCGATCGCTGCCCCCCTAGGCCTCCGCTCGCGAACCCACGAAGGCAGCGACCAGCAGGAACAGGCCGAAGACGAGGACCTGGGCGCCCAGGATCAGGGACAGGACCAGCACCGTGGCCTCGGGCCAGGCCAGCGCCAGGACGCCGACGAGGATGTTGAACGCCCC
>JAOPUS010000309.1 GCA_025963345.1 Blastococcus sp.
TGTCCTTCCTGCTGTACCTGCGCCGGTTCTTCGACCCGCTGCAGGACGTCGCGATGTTCTACAACTCCTACCAGTCGGCCTCGGCCGCGCTGGAGAAGCTGTCCGGCGTCCTCGAGGAGCGGCCGACCGTCGCCGAGCCGGCCGATCCGCTCCCGCTGCCGGACGCCCGCGGGGAACTGGTGTTCGACGACGTGCGCTTCGGCTACACCGGTTCGGTCGTCCTGCCACACCTGGACCTGGCGATCCCTGCCGGTCAGACCGTGGCGCTGGTCGGGGCGACCGGCGCCGGGAAGTCGACGCTGGCCCGGCTCGCCGCCCGCTTCTACGACCCGGTCGGGGGCGTCGTGCGACTCGACGGCGTGCCGCTGGACCGGCTGGCCGACGACGACCTGCGCCGCGCGGTGGTGATGGTGACCCAGGAGAGCTTCCTGTTCTCCGGGACGATCGCCGAGAACATCGCCTTCGGCCGCCCGGGGGCCGAGCGTCCGGAGATCGAGGCGGCGGCCCGCGCCATCGGGGCGCACGAGTTCATCGCGTCGCTGCCGCAGGGCTACGACACCGACGTGCACCGCCGGGGCGGGCGGCTGTCGGCCGGGCAGCGCCAGCTGGTCAGCTTCGCGCGGGCCTTCCTCGCCGACCCGGCGGTGCTCATCCTCGACGAGGCCACCAGCTCGCTCGACGTCCCCAGTGAGCGGCTCGTGCAGCGGGCCCTGCAGACCCTGCTCGCCGACCGGACGGCGCTGATCATCGCCCACCGGCTCTCGACGGTGGAGATCGCCGACCGCGTGCTGGTGATGGAGGACGGCCGGATCGTCGAGGACGGCTCCCCCGCCGACCTCGTCGCCGGCACCGGCCGGTTCGCCGGGCTGCACCGCGCCTGGGCCGACAGCCTGGCGTGACCCATCGAACGTCTGGTTCCGGTGCGCGAGGAGGAGGATGGCCCTACCTCGATGACGGGAGTGCGTCATGTCAGCATCGGTGTCCATGCCCCTGGGCGGGGTCCAGGTCGGGTCCTACGACAGCTACGAGCAGGCGCAAGCGGCCGTCGACTACCTCTCGGACCAGAAGTTCCCCGTCGAGAACGTCACGATCATCGGCACGGACCTGCGCATGGTCGAGAAGGTGACCGGTCGACTGACGACCGGGCGCGCGATCGCCGCCGGGGCCGCCGCCGGTGCGTGGTGGGGCCTGTTCGTCGGCCTGCTGCTCGGCATCTTCTCCACGAACGGCACGGTCTGGATCGCCTCGGTGCTCACCGGCCTGGCGATCGGCCTGGTGTTCGGTGCCGTGTTCGGCTGGATCGGATACCGCGCCACCGGCGGACGGCGGGACTTCACGAGCACCAGCACGATCACGGCCAGCCGTTACGACGTGCTGTGCAACCCGGCGCACGCCGAGGAGGCCCGGGCCCTGCTGGCCCGCTTCTCCCTCCGCGGCTGACGGCCCCCTTGTAGGGGCCCGCCGCGAGCTTGCGAGTGGTGGGGGACAAGGGGGTCCTCTTTCAGCGGAGGGTGGCGAAGGCGATCGCGGCCGCGGCCGCGACGCCGAGGGAGTCCACGCCCGGGCGCATCGGGATCCGCGCCCGCACCCGGACCGCGGCCTGCGCCTCGGGTGTGAGACCCGGCCCCTCCGCGCCGAGCAGCACCGCCGTCCGCGGGTGGACCGCTGCATCGATCGACGTGAGGTCGACGGCGTCGGCGGCCGGGGTGAGCGCGACCGTCGTGTAACCGGCGTCGTGCAGCCGGCCCAGGTCCCCCGGCCAGTCGGACAGGACGGCGAACGGCAGCGCCAGGATGTGCCCCATCGAGACCCGCACCGAGCGTCGGTAGAACGGGTCGGCGCAGCGCGGGTCCAGGAGCAGGCCGTCGATGCCCAGCGCGAGCGCCGAGCGCGCGATCGAGCCCAGGTTCTCCGCGTCGTTGAGCGCCTCGAGCACGGCCAGCCGGCGCGGGGCCGCGGGATCGGGGCCGGCCAGCAGCGCGTCCAGGTCTGCGGGCGGACGACGGTCGGCGGACGCGAGGACGCCGCGGGTGAGCCGGAAGCCGATCACCTCCGACACCAGCCACTTGTCGGCCTCGTACGCCACGACGTCGTCCGGCAGGTCGAGGGCCGCCACCCGACCCGGGACGCCGAACACCGCTCGGACCCGGTAGGGCGAGGCCAGCAGTCGCTCGACGGCCGGCACGCCCTCGACGATCACCGGGCCGCCCCAGCGGGGCGTCCCCTCCGGGCGGTCGCCGGCCGTGAGGTCGCGGAAGTCGGCCACCCGCGGATCGTCCGGATCGGTGATGACGACGGGTGCGGGCACGGCGGCGATTCTGCCTGTCGCCTGCCGGGAGCCGGTCGAGCGGCCCGGGACCAAGGACTCCGTTGACGCCCGCCGAGGAACTCATCTAGCGTTGAGTTCAACGGACGTTGAGTTTCCGGAGGTTGTCGACATGGACGCCGTCACCGTCACCGATCTCGTGGTCGACCGCGGCCGGCGGCAGGTGCTGAACGGCCTGTCGTTCGCCGTCCCCGTCGGTCAGGTCACCGGCCTGCTGGGGCCCAGCGGCAGCGGGAAGACCACGCTGATGCGGGCCGTCGTCGGCGTACAGCAGGTCCGCAGCGGCGAGGTCACCGTGCTCGGTCGGCCAGCCGGATCCCCCGATCTGCGCAGCCGGGTCGGCTACGTGACCCAGGCACCGAGCGTCTACGAGGACCTCACGGTGCGGGAGAACGTCCGCTACTTCGCCTCGCTCTACGGGATGAGGAGCCCGGAGGCCGAGGTCGCGATCGCCGACGTCGGCCTGAGCGACGGGGCAGGTCAGCTCGTCCGCGACCTGTCGGGCGGACAGCGCGGCCGGGTCTCGCTGGCCTGCGCCCTCGTCGGCTGCCCCGAGGTCCTGGTCCTCGACGAGCCGACCGTCGGGCTGGACCCGGTGCTCCGGGTCGAGCTCTGGGGCCGCTTCCACGCCCTCGCCGCCGCGGGGAGGACGCTGATCGTCTCCAGCCACGTGATGGAGGAGGCCGGCCGCTGCGACCGGCTGCTCCTGCTCCGCGACGGCGACCTCATCGCCGACTCCACGCCGACGCAACTGCGCGCCGACGGCCGATCCGAGGACCTGGAAGAGGCGTTCCTGAACCTGATCCGCGCGCGTGAGGATGTGGCGGCATGACCGCCACGACGACCCCGCCGGTCCGTGCTGCGGCGACGCACCTGAGCCCCCGGCTGACCGCGGCGACCGCCGCGCGGGTGCTGCGGCAACTGCGGCACGACCGGCGCACGATCGCGATGATGCTGGTGCTGCCCAGCGTGCTGCTCGGCCTGCTCTACCTGCTGTGGAAGGACGTGCCGACCCTCCCGGGCCAGCCCAGCATCTTCGACCGGGTGGGCCTGACCATGCTCGGCATCTTCCCGTTCGTGGTGATGTTCCTGGTCACCAGCATCGCGATGCTCCGCGAGCGCACGTCGGGCACGCTCGAACGACTGCTCACCACTCCCCTGGCCCGCCTGGACCTGCTGCTCGGCTACGGGCTCGCCTTCGGACTGGCGGCGGCGCTGCAGGCCGTCATCACGGTGACCGTCGCGACGACGGTCTACGGCCTGGACGTCACGGGGTCGGTCTCCCTCGTCGTCCTCATCGCCGTCGTGGACGCGGTGCTCGGTGTCGCGCTCGGACTGCTGGCCAGCGCCTTCGCCCGGAGCGAGTTCCAGGCGGTGCAGTTCATGCCGGTGGTCGTGCTGCCGCAGTTCTTCCTCTGCGGGCTTCTCGTCCCGGTGGACCAGATGGCCGGTTGGCTGCAGGCGATCAGCCACGTACTGCCGCTCACGTACGCCGTCGAGGCACTGCAGGAGGTCGGGCGGTCCGCGGCCGCCACCGGCACCATGTGGACGGACGTCGCGATCGTCGCCGGCGCCGCCCTGCTCGCCCTCGCCCTGGCGGCGGCGACCCTGCGGAGGAGGACCAGCTGAGCGCGGAGAACGCCGCACAGGACCGCCCCCGGGCTCGGCCGACCGGCCGGCGCCCGGGGAATCCGGACACCCGGGAGGCGGTGCTCGCCGCAGCGCGGGCCACGTTCGCCGACCGGGGTTTCGACGGCGCGACGATCCGCGGCATCGCGACGGCCGCGGGCGTCGACCCCGCGCTCGTCCACCACTACTTCGGCAGCAAGGACCAGCTGTTCCTGGCGGCGGTGGAGGCCCCCGCCGATCCCGACGAGCTGCTGCCGGAGGTGCTCGCCGCCGACCGCGACGTCCTCGGCGCCGCCGTCGTCCGGATGGCACTGCGGGTCTGGGACGGCCCCGCCAAGCCGGCGGGCCTGGCGCTGATCCGCTCCGCGGTGGGCAGCGAGTGGACGGCGAAGCTGCTGCGCGAGTTCCTCGTCTCCAAGGTGCTGCGCCGCGTCGTGAGCACCCTCGGCTTCGACCCCGACGAGCGCGCGGCCCGGGCCTCGCTGGTCGCGTCCCAGCTGATCGGCATGGTCATGGCGCGGTACGTGCTGCGACTGGAACCGCTGGCCTCGGCCGCACCGGAATCGGTCGTCGCGGCGATCGGCCCCACGGTGCAGCGCTACCTCACCGGCGACGTCGTCCTTCCTGCTCCCTGAGCTCTCAGCGGGGGGCGCGGGCGAGCTGGCGGCTCTGCGCGACCAGCCGGCCGGTGGAGTCCCAGATCCGGTAGTCCTCATCGACCCAGCCCCCGGCGATCTCGCTGGAGGTCGCCTCCACCAGGCACCAGCCCGGCGCGGGGAGCGCGCGCACCAGCACCTGGAGCTGCACGGTCGGCGCCCAGCCCAGATTGCCCATCGAGAAGCTGGTCGGCGGCAACGCGTCGGCGAAGGTGACCAGGGCCAGTGGGTCGGGCTCCCGGTCGTCGGAGAACCGCATCCACGCGCGCAGCACCGGCTCCCCCGACGGCCGGCCGAACGCCCAGCCGGCCGTGGCGATGTCCAGCCGGGTGTCCACCCGCAGCGACAGCCCCGGCACCTGCACCCCCGGCGGCGCCAGCTCTCGGTGCTCGGCGACGGAGAAGCACTCCTCGACGGGCGGCACGTCCGGCATCGGCTCCGACCACACGGACTCGTCGTCGCCGAGGCTCGCCGTCGTGACGTTGACCGTCAGGGCGGGCCCGGCGGCGTCGGACAGGGTCACCAGCGAGTGGGCCAGCGTCCGACCCGACGGCCCGGGGACGACGTGCAGCGTGGCGGGCCCCGCCGCGGGCGCGCGCAGGTAGCTGGCCGACAGCGCGACCGGATGCGGGTGCGGGCTCTCCAGCACGGCCCCCCGGGCCACTACCGACAGCAGGTAGCCGCCGTTCAGGATTCCGCCGCCGACGTCCCACCCCGGGTCGAGGTCGGCGAGCAGCCCCCGCCCTCGGCGCGGATGACGGCGGTGGCGGTGTCGAAGGCGGAGGTCGGCGTCGGATCGTTCTGCGGCACGTCGGCCAGGGTGCCAGGCTCGGGTGCATGGACCAGACCCACCTCGGCCGCAGCGGGCTCTCCGTCTCCCGGCTGTGCCTCGGCACGATGAACTTCGGCCCGGAGACCTCCGAGGAGGACTCCCACGAGATCA
>JAOPUS010000310.1 GCA_025963345.1 Blastococcus sp.
CGTAGTTGAGGCCCTTCTCCTTGGCCGCGGCCTCGAGCGGATTGGCGGAGGCGGCGTCCTCGAGAGCGGCGTGCTCGGGGTGCCGGAAGCCGGCGTTCTCGTCGAGGGTGACCTTCGCGTCGAGCGCGAGCACGGTGCCGTCGGGCGCCTTGGCCAGCGGGTTGATCTCGACCAGCGTGGCGTCCTCCTGCGTGAAGACCTCCCACAGCTGCACCGCGATGGCGATCACCTGGTCGCGTACCTCGGCCGGGAAGTTCGCCGCGTCGACGATCTCGGTGGCCTTGGCCTCGTCGACGCCCTTGGTGGCGTCGATCGGGATCCGGGCCAGCGCCTCGGGCTTGGTGACCGCGATCTCCTCGATCTCCATGCCGCCCTCGACGGAGGCCATGGCGAGGAAGGTCCGGTTGGAGCGGTCGAGAAGGTAGGAGAAGTAGTACTCGGCGGCGATGTCGCTCGCCTGGGCAACCATCACCTTGTGGGTGATGTGCCCCTTGATGTCCAGCCCGAGGATGTCCTGGGCGCGCGCCCTGGCGTCCTCGGGGTTGTCGGCGAGCTTCACGCCGCCGGCCTTGCCACGGCCGCCGACCTTCACCTGCGCCTTGACGACGACGGGGGCAGCGATCTCGCGTGCGATCGCCTCCGCCTCGTCCGGCGTCTCGGCGACGCCGCCGGGGAGCACGGGCACACCGTGCGAGGCCAACAGATCACGGGCCTGGTACTCGAAGAGATCCACGAACAGGCACCGTAGCCCGCCCGTAACCTCACCGCGCCACTGGGCGTTATACGGGTGGGGGCCGGGTGGGACGCATCACAGGATGTGTCACTCCATCGGGCCCCTGACACTGCCCGCACGTGCCTGTTCGACCCGCCTCGACGACGAGGAGCCCCCAGTGCGACGCGCCACCACCGTCCTGCTGACCGCCGCATTGACCACGGGCGGCTTGGCCGCGATCGCGCCGTCCGCCTCGGCCACCGACATCCGGCCCCGGGACCTCACCATCACGGTGACGAACATCGGCCCCGAGCACCGCACCTGCCTGATCGACGCCGACCTCTACATCCCGGCGGGGGTGAGCTCCTCCCGGCGGGCGCCGGCGCTGCTGGCCACCAACGGCTTCGGTGGCACGAAGGCTGACCAGGCCGACCTGGCGCAGGGCTTCGGCGAGCAGGGCTACGTGACGCTCTCCTACACCGGGCTCGGGTTCGTCGACGGCGACAGGTGCCCGATCACGCTGGACGACCGCGAGCACGACGGCGCCGCCGCCAGCCAGCTGATCCGGTTCCTCGGCGGGGATCCGTCGATCCAGGCCACGGACGACGCGACCGGCCGGCGCGTGCGGATCGACCAGGTCGTCCGTGAGGATGCGAGGACCGGCACCCGCTACGACCCGCAGGTCGGGATGGTCGGTGGTTCCTACGGCGGCCAGATCCAGTTCGCGGCGGCCGGGTACGAGAAGGCGGCCGGCACCAACCGCCTCGACGCGATCATCCCGCTGATCACCTGGAACGATCTGTCCTACTCCCTCGCCCCGGAGAACAGCAGCCTGCCGCAGGGCACCGCACGCAGCGGATCGGTCAGCGCATCGGGCACCGGCGTCTTCAAGTACCAGTGGGCCGCGCTGTTCACCACGGTCGGGGTGGCCAACGGCGTGCAGGACCTCGGGGCGCTCGCCGACCCGGCGGCCTTCAGCCTCTTCTTCCAGCAGGCGGCCAACAACTGCGCGAACTTCGAGCCGGAGGTCTGCACGGCGTTGGCCGAGGTCGCCGCGGTCGGCTACCCGAGCCAGGCGTCCATCCAGTACCTGCGTTCCAACTCTGTCGCCAGCTACATGCGCGACGTCCGCGTGCCCACCCTGCTCGGCCAAGGCCAGGCCGACACCCTGTTCAACCTGCAGGAGTCGGTCGCGACCTACACGGCTCTCAAGCGCCAGGGGACGCCGGTCTCACTCGCCTGGCAGTCGTGGGGGCACAGCAACTCGACGCCGAAGCCCGGTGAGCTGGACGAGCGGAACCCGGCGCAATCACTCGAGGGCCGTGCGGCGCTCGCCTGGTTCGACTACTACGTCCGCGACCGCGGGCCGGCCCCCGCGCAGGGATTCGCCTACTACCGCGACTGGGTCTACGAGGAGACCGGCGACATCGACGAGGCCTACGCCAGCGCCCCGTCCTACCCCGTCGGCAGCGAGCAGACCTTCTACCTCTCCGGCTCCAGCGTCGGTGGCACCGACGGCTCCTTGGTCACCAGCCGGACCCAGGTGGTCCCCGGCGTCAGCGCCTACAGCAACCTGGCGCCGATCGGACCGAACTACACCGAGACGTCGGCCCTCGACCAGAGCCAGCCGGTCACCGATCCGCCGGAGTCCGCGATCCGCTTCGGTACGACACCGCTGGGCCGTCCGGTGGATGTCGTGGGCTCGCCGCGGCTGACGGTGCACCTCGACGCACCGTCGGTGGCTCGCGCGCAGGCCGCGGGACCGGCCGGCCAGTTGGTGGTCTACGCCAAGCTGTACGACGTCGGGCCGGACGGCGCCATCGAGCTGCCGAACCGGCTGATCTCCCCGGTCCGCGTCGCCGACGTGACCAAGCCCGTGACCATCGAACTGCCGGCGATCGTGCACCGCTTCCCGGCGGGGCACCGGCTCGTCGTCGTCCTCGCCGGTGGCGACATGGCCTACCGCGGCTCGACCACCACCCAGCCGGTCACCCTCGCGACCGGTCCCGGGCGGACCCAGCAGCTCACTCTGCCGGTCGTCGGCTGACCCTGCAGGCGACCAGAACGGCCATTTTGGCCGCCTGCGGGTCAGGCGGTGGTGGCGCCGACGTGCTCGCGGACCCAGTCGACGATCTCGGTGGTCGCCGCACCGGGGGTGAAAATGCGGGCGACGCCGAGGCGCTCGAGTTCGGGGATGTCCTCGTCGGGGATGATCCCGCCGCCGAACACGACGACGTCGTCGATGCCGCGTTCACCCAGGAGCTCGGAGAGCCGGGCGAAGAGGGTCATGTGAGCGCCGGAGAGGACGGAGAGGCCGACGGCGTCGGCGTCCTCCTGGACGACGGTCTCGACGATCTGCTCGGGGGTCTGGTGCAGGCCGGTGTAGACGACTTCCATGCCCGCGTCGCGGAGCGCACGCGCCACGATCTTGGCGCCACGGTCGTGCCCGTCGAGGCCCGGCTTGGCAATGACCACCCGGATGCGTTCGTCCACGACCGGCAGCTTAGGCAGCGTGGCCCGGGTCACGCGCGGTTGCGTCGCAGTCGCCAGGCGAGAGCGGTCAGCACGGCGTAACCGAGGCCCGTGACCACCAGACCGGCACCGGGCAGCGTCCACTCCAGGTCCGGGGAGGAGGCGGCGTCACGCAGGCCGGTCATCGCGGCGGCGAGAACGGTGACGGCGATCGCGAGCAGCCCGCCGACGGTGGCCAGGCGCGGGCGCAGCGACGGCGCGACGACCGAGCAGAGCACGACCGCGCCGGCCAGGAGCAGACCGCCGAGCAGCGCCATCCCCGGCCGCTCGAGCAGCGCCTGAGGACCCTCGCGGGTCACGACGGTCTGCAGGCCGGTCGTCGGGTCGGTGACCAACTGGTCGGGGACGTCGGCCGCGGGCAGTGCCAGCGCGAGCACGGTCGCGACGCCGAGGAGGACCGCCGCACCGGCCAACCCCGACCGGACCGGGTCCAGCGCGCCGCCGTCCTCCATGACCGTCCGCCCCCACGCGGCGACGGCGACGGCGCCCGCGAGGACGATCAGCGCGAGCGCGGCGACGCCCAGGACCCAGCCCGCACCGACGTCGACGCTGCTGGTGAGCACCCGCTCCCCCGCGATCACCTCGACGGCGGGACGCGTGGTGGAACTGCTGCCGCGGTAGATCTCGATCAGCAACTGGCCGAGGGCCAGCGCCCCGACGACCCCCGCGTAGGCAAGGCCGAACTTCGGGACGGCGCCGCGCAGGAGGACGACGCCGACCGCAAGGTTGGCCACCGGGACGAGCAGCGCGACCAGCACGCTGCCGAACCCGGCCGCTGACGAGAGCTCCTGACCGCCGACGACCAGGTAGGTGGGGAAGAGCGACGCGATCCCGGCGAGAGCCGCCAGCACCAGCAGGACGCCGGTCAGGCGGGCCGCCATGGGGATGGCGCCGACGACGAGGGCGTCGGCGCGGCCGCCGTCCGCAGGCTTGCCCGCGGCTCCTGCAGCACCCCTGCGGGCAGTCCCCGAGGACTTCGCCGGTGCGCCGCGATCGCGGCCTGGCCCGGAACGGGCGTCGCGGGACACGGTTCCCCCTTTCGGCTGATGTGGTCACGAACCGGCGTCGATCGACATCCCCTGGGGAGGCCGTGTGACGTCCACCACACGAGGGCATTACCGTCCGGTGAACGGAGCACATAGCCGTACACCGGCGGGACCGAAACCCGTGCCGCCGTCGGTAGGACAGTCGGGGAGGAGTCGGGAATGCGTGGTTCGAGCGGTCCGGGTTCCGGTCCAGAGTCGCACATCGAGCCGCGCCCGGACTCTGCGCCACGGGGCGGCCTCCGCGGTCTCTGCAGCCCCATGACGCTCACCGGCGGCCTCACCGAACTGGTCTGGGTCGGCGCCCACGTGCTCATGTACCCACTGGGCACGCGCACCGCGGTGCTGAAGCCCGATCCGCGCAACCGGCCCGGCGAGCAGCCCCCCTCCGCGCGGGCTCTCTTCGCGGCCGACCCGCTGGCCGCGCGGATTCCCGTTCTGCTCGTGCACGGGCTCGTGGACAACCGGTCGGTCTTCTCCGTGATGAACCGCAGCCTGCGCCGCCGCGGCTTCACCCACGTCTGCACCTGGAACTACAGCCCGCTGCTCACCGATATCGCGCGTGGCGCGGCCGACCTCGGTGCGCACATCGAGCGCATCTGCGAACAGACCGGCCACGACCGGGTCCACGTCGTCGGCCACAGCCTCGGCGGGCTGATCTCCCGCTACTTCGTGCAGCGGCAGGGCGGCCACCGCCGCGTGGAGTCCCTCGTGACCCTGGGGACGCCGCACCACGGCTCGCTCTGGGCGCATGTGGTGCCCACGCCGCTGATCCGCCAGCTCCGGCCCGGCTCGCCGGTCATCCAGGAGCTGGACGAGCCGGCGCCCGGCTGCCGCACGCCGGTGACCGCGATCTACAGCGACCTCGACCAGATGGTCGTTCCCACCAGTTCCGGGCGCTGCGACCACCCCGACCTGCAGGCGCGCAACGTGCTCTTCCGCGGCATCGGGCACATGTCCTTGCCCCGGCACCGCGGCGTCGTGGACGAGGTCGCGGCGACGCTGGCGGGTGTGCGCCGGGCCACGGATGGCCCGACGGCGAGTTCCGCCGTCGCCTGACGACGCGGTCCGTTCTGGCGCCACCCGTACCCCCGAACAGCCGTCCGCGCACCACCCGCCCCTCACGCACCGCACGCATCGCGACACGTGCTGTGCGGTGCTTGGACGCCTTCTTACGCATCGTTACGGTTCGATCACGGCGCCGGTGACAACCGGCGGGAGCCCCACCGGGCGCCCCCTGCCGCCGCCGCTCCCCCGGCGGAGCGCCTCGCGGCGCCCGGCAGGGAAGCGCTCGACCGGGAAGGTGCGCCTTGTCTCGCAGCAGTGCACCGCAGGTCCTCGAGCGCCCCGGGGTCGAAGCCGGCACCGCTGAGGCACCGTCCGACGACCAGAACCTCGACGCCCCGGCGACCGTTGCCGACCGGCCCCGCCGCCTGCGCCTCCCCCACCCGCCGCGCCTCCCCCACCCGCCCGGCCGACGCGCGCCCCTGTGGTTCGCCGCCCTCGTGGCCGGCGCACTCCTCGCCGCCGCGCCCAGCGTGATCGGCAGCCCCACCGGGGCCCAGGCCGAGGCATCGGACTACGGGCTCGGCGCCGCCTCCGAGCTCAGCCTCACCGGCGAGATCGACGACGCCGGCGTCCGCCGCAGCATCACCGAGGCCGAGGCCCAGGCCCGACTGGGCGAGCTGGCCGCCTCCCGCGCCGCACGCGCCCCGAAGACCGTGCTGCCCACCCAGGGCCGGCTCACCACCTGCTACTGCATGCGCTGGGGCCAGATGCACTGGGGCCTGGACCTCGCAGCACCGCTGGGCACCCCGATCCTGGCGGCCGCCGACGGCGTGGTGCTGCGGGCCGGCCCGGCGTCCGGGTTCGGCAACGCGGTCTACATCCAGGACGCGGACGGCAACGTCCACATCTACGGGCACATGCGCTACTACGACGTGCGCGCCGGCGACGTCGTGCACGCGGGCGACCAGATCGCCAAGGTGGGCAACCAGGGCCAGTCGACGGGGCCGCACCTGCACTACGAGATCCACCGCGGCGGGATCGACGGCCGACCGATGGACCCCCAGGACTGGCTCGCCGAGCGCGGGATCAACATGTGAGCTGTGTGATCTGTCCGCCTCCGGCGGACAGCGCGGCCACGAGCCGTGCCCCTGGTGCGTTGAGCCCCGCAGTCCCTGGTCGGGGACCCTCCGGGCCCCGCTCCTAGAGCTTGACGAGGGGGGCGTACCGCAGGACCAGGCGTTTGGTCCCGCCTGACCCGAAGTCCACCGTGGCCTGGGCCTTGTCGCCGGCCCCGGTCACCTCGACGACCGTCCCCAGCCCGAACGCGTCGTGGCTGACCCGGTCACCGACGTCGACGGAGATGACCGCGCGGTTGCCGGCGCCGCCGCGCAGACCCCCGGTCGACAGCCCGGTCGCGGCGACCCGCGCCTGCGCCGAGCCGTAGCCGGTGGACGCCGGGGCCGGCTCGAGCCTCGACCAGTGCACGGTCTCGGCGGGCAGCTCGTCGAGGAACCGGGACGGCGGGTTGTACGACGGCTGGCCCCAGCTCGTGCGCACCTGCGCACGGGAGAGGAACAGCCGCTGCTGGGCCCGCGTGATGCCCACATAGGCCAGCCGCCGCTCCTCCTCCAGCTCCCGCGGGTCGCCGAGGGCACGCAGGTGCGGGAAGACGCCGTCCTCGAGCGCGGTCAGGAAGACGACGGGGAACTCCAGTCCCTTGGCCGTGTGCAGCGTCATCATCGTGACGACGCCTGCGTCATCGCCGGTGACAGGGATCTGATCGGCGTCGGCGACCAGCGAGACCTGCTCGAGGAAGTCGGTCACGGTGCCCTCGGGGTGGGCTGCCTCGAACTCGGCAGCGACCGAGATGAGCTCGTTGAGGTTGTCGACGCGGCCCTCGTCCTGCGGGTCGGTGCTCGCCTGCAGCTCGGTCAGGTAGCCGGTGCGGTCGAGGATGCTCTCCAGCAGCGCTGCCGGGCCTGAACCGGTCTCGACGAGCTGCTCGAACTCCTCCAGCAGCGCCACGAACTCCTGCAGCGCCTTGAGCGAGCGAGTGGCGAGATCCGGCACCTCCGCGCAGCGACGCAGCGCGCTGGCGAAGGCGATCCGCTCGCGGTCGGCGAACTTCTCCACGCACGCCTCGGCCCGCTCGCCGATGCCGCGCTTGGGGGTGTTGATGATCCGGCGCAGGCTGACGACGTCGGCCGGGTTCGCGACGACCTTCAGGTAGGCCAGCGCGTCGCGGACCTCCTTGCGCTCGTAGAAGCGCACGCCGCCGACGACCTTGTACGGCATGCCGACGCGGATGAAGACCTCTTCGAACACACGGGAGGCGTTGTTGGTGCGGTAGAAGACCGCGATGTCCTTCGGCTGGGCGACGCCCTCGTCGACCAGCGCGTCGATCTGCTCGGCGACCCAGGCAGCCTCGTCGTGCTCGTTGTCGGCGACGTAGCCCTCGATCAGCTCGCCGTCGCCGGCGTCGGTCCAGAGGCTCTTGGGACGACGCCCCGTGTTCTTCGCGATGACCGTGTTGGCCGCCCGCAGGATCCGCTGCGTAGACCGGTAGTTCTGCTCCAGCACGATCGTCGTGGCGTGCGGGTAGTCGCGCTCGAACTCGTCGATGTTGCGGATCGTCGCCCCGCGGAAGGCGTAGATCGACTGGTCGGCGTCGCCGACGACGCACAGCTCCGCCTGCGGCACCGGGCCGTCGCCGGTGCCCACCAGCTCGCGCACCAGCATGTACTGGGCGTGGTTGGTGTCCTGGTACTCGTCGACCAGCACGTGGCGAAACCGGCGGCGGTAGTGCTCGGCGACGTCGGGGAACGCCTGCAGCAGGTGCACGGTGCTCATGATCAGGTCGTCGAAGTCCATGGCATGCGCCTGGCGCAGCCGCTGCTGGTAGAGCTTGTACACCTCGGCCAGCACCTTCTCCGGTGCCGTCTGCGGGGCGTAGCTCTCCTCGTCGATGAGCTCGTTCTTCAGGTTGGAGACCTGGGCGGCGAGGCTGCGCCCGGGATAGCGCTTGGAGTCCAGGTCGAGGTCGCGCGCCACCATCGTCATCAGGCGCACCGAGTCGCCCTGGTCGTAGATCGTGAAGGAGGACTTCAGGCCGAGCTTGGCCGCCTCGGCGCGCAGGATGCGCACGCACATCGAGTGGAACGTCGAGACCCACATCGCGCGGGCGCGGGGGCCGACGAGCGCCGCCACCCGCTCCTTCATCTCGCCCGCGGCCTTGTTCGTGAAAGTGATCGCGAGGACCTCGCCGGGAGAAGAGTGCCGGGCACCGAGGAGGTAGGCGACGCGGTGGGTGAGCACGCGGGTCTTGCCCGAACCGGCACCGGCCACGATGAGCAGCGGGCCGCCCTCGTGGACGACGGCCTGACGCTGGGGGCCGTTGAGGCCGGCGAGCATGCGGTCGAGTTCCCGGCCGACGGACCCGGGGGCGGAGCGCTGCAGGGCCTCCGTCCCGGGAAGACTGTTCTGGGCACCGGAGGGGGCCTGCTGGACGCTGCTCATGACCTCCTCACTGTAAGCCGGACGGGTGACGGTCCCGCCCGGCCGGGGACCTGCGCCACACCCGTCCCAGCGGTGGCTGATGGCGTCGCGCCACCCCGTGTGGCACACTCGGCCTCGTGCTCGCCACGGTCAGCTTTTACTACGGTCACCGGGATCCGGTGTCCGTCACCGCTGGCTGAGCAACCGCCGCAACAGACGCCCCGGGCCCGAAGAGCCCCGGGGCGTTTTTTTGTTTCCGGTGTTCGATGGGCCACCAGCTCCCCGAAGGACATCCGA
>JAOPUS010000333.1 GCA_025963345.1 Blastococcus sp.
GGCCGGCCGTGACCCTTCTCGGGTTCCTGGTCCTGACCGCCCTGGTCATCGCGATGGGCACGCAGTCCACCGCCCGGTACGAGCGCGAGCGCGAGGAGCGGACCTCCGCGCCTCGGCACGCCGCCGCCGAGGCGGTGGGCGCAGTTCCCGCCTGACCGGACCGAGAAGAACCACCGAAGCCCCGCCGCTCCACCAGGAGTGAGCGGGGCTCGGTCGTTCTCGGGGGTCAGAGCCAGGAGGGCGAGGCGTCCAGCACCGTCCGGTCCAGGGACTCGAGCAGGTCGAATCGGTGGTGCACCCGCGGCAGCTCCCACTTCCAGAAGTACCGGGCCGCCTGCCGCTTGCCCTCGTGGAAGTCGGTGCGGGACTCACCCGTCGCGAGTGCCTGCTCCAGCCACAGCCAGCCCACGACCAGGTGCCCGGCCGCTTCCAGGTAGACGTGGGAATTGGCCAGCGTGACCTCGGGGTCGCCCGCGCCCCAGAGCGTCGCGGTGACCGCGGTGAGGCGGGCGACAGCGGCGTCGAGGTCTGCTGCGAACCCGGCCCATTCGGTGGCGGCCGCACGGGCGGTCGTGGCCGTGATCGTCTCCGTCAGCAGCGCCAGGCCGGCGCCGCGCTGCATCACGACCTTGCGGCCGAGCAGGTCGAGCGACTGGATGCCCTGGGTGCCCTCGTGGATCGGGTTGAGCCGGTTGTCCCGGTAGAACTGCTCGACCGGGTAGTCGCGGGTGTAGCCGTAGCCGCCGTGCACCTGGATCGCCAGGTCGTCGGCCACGGGGCCCCACTGCGAGGGCCAGGCCTTCGCGATCGGCGTGAGCATCTCCAGGAGCAGATGGGCCCGGGCGCGGTCGTCCGGGGTCTCGGCCGTCTGCTCCTCGTCGACGAGCCGGGCGCAGTACAGGCCCAGCGCCAGTCCGCCCTCCGCGTAGCTCTTCGCGGCCAGGAGCATCCGCCGCACGTCGGCGTGCTCGATGATCGGCACGGGCGGCGACGAGGGATCCTTCGCCCCCGCCGGCCGGCCCTGGGTGCGCGTCCGGGCGTACTCCAGCGCGTGCAGGTAGCCGGTGTAGCCGAGCACGGTCGCGCCCATGCCGACGCCGATCCGCGCCTCGTTCATCATGTGGAACATGTAGGTCAGGCCGCGGTGCTCCTCGCCGACCAGGAAGCCGACGGCGCCGGCCCGCCCGCCCGGGGTGTGCACGCCCTCGCCGAAGTTGAGCAGCGTGTTCGTCGTCCCCCGGTAGCCCATCTTGTGGTTGAGGCCGGCCAGGACGACGTCGTTGCGCTCGCCGAGCGAGCCGTCGGGGTTGGCCAGGAACTTGGGGACGACGAACAGCGAGATGCCCTTCACCCCGGGCGGGCCCCCGGGGATCTTGGCCAGCACCAGATGGACGATGTTCTCGGTCAGCTCGTGGTCGCCGCCGGAGATCCACATCTTGTTGCCGGTCAGCCGGTAGGTGCCGTCGTCCTGGGGTTCGGCCCGCGTGGTGATGTCGGCCAGCGACGAGCCCGCCTGCGGCTCGGACAGCGCCATGGTGCCGAACCAGCGGCCCTCGGTCATGGGTCCGACGTAGGTGGCGACCTGCTCCTGGCTGCCGTGTGCGATCAGCAGCCGTGCGTTGGCCATCGTGAGGAACGGGTAGGCCGACGTGCCGACGTTGGCCGCCTTGAACCACGCGAAGACCGCCTGGCCGACCGCGTGCGGCAACTGCATGCCGCCGAACTCCTCGTCGAACTCACCGGCCATCAGCCCGGCGTCGGCGAACACTTTCAGGGCCCGGGCCACCTCCGGGATGAGCTCGACCTTGCCGTCGACCATCCGCGGCTCGTTCTCGTCGGCCGTGCGGTTGTGCGGCGCGAAGTGCTCGGTGGCGATCTGCTCGGCCAGGTCGAGCACGGCGTCGAAGGTCTCCCGGGAGTGCTCGATGAACCGGGGCCGCTTGGTCAGCGACTCCACGTCCAGCCATTCGTGGAGCAGGAAGTCCAGGTCGCGGCGGGAAAGGATCAGCGACGACGGCCGTGACGACGAGGGCATGCACGCCTCCAGGCGAACGGTGGAAACACCTCACAGTAGGCGGAGCCGGGCATCAGGTCGCCCGGGCCGGGGGAGTCGCTGTGCGCCTCTGGTCTGCTTCCGAATCGGCTTCTGACCCGGGATACGTGTCGCACCGGTGCCCGGTGCGGACGGGCTGCTCGCCGGAAACCGCCCTACCATTCCGGACGATGCGGTTTCGCGGTCCGAGCCAGGGACCCGCCGGACACGGGAGGAGACCGCCGGTGGTGAACTCCCAGGATCGTCTGCCGTCGGCCTCGGACGGTGCATGGCACACGCGGGTGACCGAGGCCCTGGCGTCGATCAGCGATGCGGTCTACTTCCTCGATGCCGACGACCGGTTCACCTGGGTCAACTCCGCGGCTGAGCGGCTGCTCTCCCGCCCGGCGGCCGAGCTGGTGGGCCGGACGGTGTGGGACGTCTTCCCGGACCTGCGCGGCACCGACCTGGGGCGCGTCTATCGCATGGCCCGGGAGCGACGAGCGATGCAGGAGGTGGAGCTCTTCTCCGCGCCGCTCGACCGGTGGCTCGGGGGATGGGTCCATCCCGGTCGTGGCGACGACCTGGTCGTCTTCTTCCGCGACGTGCACGAACGGCGGGCCCTGGACGAGGAGCGCGCGGCGGAGTCCTCGCTCTTCCGGGCGGTGCTCAACGCCCTGCCGGCCCGTACGGCCATCCTCGACCCCGACGGCACGATCCTGACCACCAACGCGGCGTGGGCCGAGGGCGTGGTCTCCGACGGTCGTCCGTTCGCGGGCGCCGGCGCCAACTACCTCGATGCCTGTGCGGCCGCGGCCGCCGCCGGCGACCGGGATGCCCGGGCGGCGGTCGACGGGTTGGAGGCGGTGTTCGCCCGACGCGTCCCGTCCTTCTCGCTCGACTATGCCTCGTCGCCGCCGGCCGGCCGGGGCAGCGAGCCCAGCTGGTGGCACCTGCAGGCCTTTCCCGTGGACGACCGGCCGCGCGTCGTGGTCACGCACACCGACATCACCGACCGGGTGACCGCGGAGCAGCGGGCGGCCTGGCAGGCCCGCCACGACCACCTCACGTCCCTGCCCAACCGCGCGGCGCTGTACGAGGCGATCGCCGAGGCGCTGGCCGAGGACGACAGCGGGCGGGTGACCGTCCTGTACATGGACGTCGACGGCTTCAAGCAGGTCAACGACTCACTCGGCCACTCCAGCGGTGACCTGTTGCTGCGCGAGCTGGCCTCCCGGCTGGCGCACCGCACCCGCCCCACCGACGTCGTCGGCCGGCTGGGTGGCGACGAGTTCGTCGTGGTCGCCCACGACTGTGACGCCGTGGGCGGAGAGGCTCTGGCGCGGCGGTTCCACGGGGTCTTCGATGAACCCTTCGAGCTGGCGGGCACCCGGCTGCCGCTGACGGTCAGCATCGGCATCGCGGCGTCCGACCCGGCCCACGCCGAGCCCGAGGACCTCCTCCGCGACGCCGACGCGGCCATGTACGCCGCGAAGGTGAGCGGTCCCAACCAGCACCAGATCTTCACCCCGGCCCTGCGCACCGAACTCGACGACCGCTGGCAGATCGCCAGCCGGCTGCGTGACGCGGCGTCGATCGGTGAGTTCGTCGTGCACTGGCAGCCGGTGGTGCACCTGCCCAGCGGCGAGGTCACCGGGTGCGAGGCGCTGCTGCGGTGGAACCATCCGCAACGGGGGCTGGTCCATCCGGCGGACTTCATCCCGGTCGCGGAGGAGAACGGGCTGATCGTGCCGATCACCCGATGGCTCCTTCAGACCACGGTCGCCCAGGGCGTGGTCTGGGCGCGACAGGGGCTGGAGCTGGCGATCGCGGTGAACATCAGCGCCGTGCACCTGGCGTCGGGCACGCTGGTCGACGACGTGCTCGGGGCGGTCGCCGACAGCGGGCTCCCGGCCGGGCGCCTGATGATCGAGCTGACCGAGACGAGCGTCGCCCGCGACCCCGAGCAGGCGACGGAGCAGTTCGCGACGCTGCGCGAGCACGGGATCCGCATCGCCATCGACGACTTCGGGACCGGCTACAGCTCGCTGTCGGCGGTGGCCTCGCTGCCGGTCGACGTGTTGAAGGTCGATCGCGCCCTCGTGGCGGGGTCGGGGCCGAAGGGTACTGCCGCGCCCGAGGCGATCCTCGGTGCCGTCGCCGCGCTCGGCGCGGCCCTGGACATGCAGGTCCTCGCCGAAGGGGTCGAGACCCGCGAACAGGTGGAACTGGCTCGCCGCGTGGGCTGCACGTACGCCCAGGGTTTCCACCTGTCCCCGCCGTTGGCCGCCGATGAGCTGACCGCGCTCCTGGAGGAGGGGTTGCGGCGGACGGGGAAGCAGCTGCTCCCACGAGGACCTGAACCCACCTGACGAGCCCCACGCGTCAGGTGATGAGGCCCGGGTAGGAGCGGGAGACCTGCCGAGCCACAGCAGGCGGTTGCCGAGGACAGCGGGCGGCGCACACCCGGCCCGCGTGGCGGGCATGCGGGCCGGCCTTTCGGCGGTTCGGGTCGTCCCACTGCGACGGCCCTCCGAGGAGAACTCGACATGGCCTTACCCAAGATGCTCACCCGTGCCGCGGGTGCTGCGGCAGACGCGGGAGGCGTGGTCTTCAGGCGCCTGCAGAACGCCCGCGTCCCGGGGACCGGCACGCCGCTGGCCCACGACGACGCCCGGACGGCGGTCGGTCGTTGGCGCGTGGTCACGGTCCTGGTCTCACCGGACCAGGTCGGGACGGCTGATGCCCTGCCCCGGCCGCTGGCGGACTTCCGCGACCGCATCGAGATCCGGGTGACCCCGGCCCCGGGGGACAAGGGCACCGAGCTGGCCGCGCGCTTCCGCGGTCAGGCGAACGACGAGGACATCGGCGAGCTGCGCTCGGCGCTGCGCCGGGCCAAGCAGCTGCTCGAGGTGGGTGAGGTGCTGCGGGTCGACCCCGTGCCGCACGGTCGGCGCGAGCAGACTCCCCAGGGCAAACTGCTGGAGGAGGCCGCTGCTGAGGCGCCGAAGGGTGGCGTGCTGTGAAGGCTGCGACCTGGCGAGGCACCGACGAGGTCGCCGTCGAGCGGGTGCCCGACCCGACGATCCTCAACTCGCACGACGTCATCCTGAAGGTCCGCCAGACCGTGACCTGCGGGTCCGACCTGCACCTGCTCGGCGGCTACATCCCCTTCATGCGCGCCGGGGACGTCCTGGGCCACGAGTTCCTCGGCGAGGTCGTGGAAGCCGGACCCTCGGTGACGAACCACCACGTGGGAGACCGGGTCGTCGTCTGCTCGTTCATCGCGTGCGGGAAGTGCTGGTTCTGTACGCACGAGATGTACTCCTGCTGCGACAACGGCAACCCCGATCCGGGGCTCACCGAGGCGGTCTGGGGCCAGAGCCCGGGCGGCTGCTACGGCTACTCCCATGCGCTGGGCGGGTTCCAGGGCAGCCACGCCGAGTACATCCGCGTGCCCTATGCCGACATCGGCGCCTTTCCCGTCCCGGACGGGGTCTCCGACACGCGCGCACTGTTCGCCTCCGACTCGGCGCCGACGGGCTGGATGGGCGCTCATCTGTCCGAGGTGGGCCCAGGGGACTGCGTCGCGGTGTGGGGGGCCGGCGCGGTCGGCCAGATGGCGGCCCGCGCCTCCGTCCTGCTCGGCGCGGAGAAGGTGGTGGTCATCGACCGGTACCGCTACCGCCTGGACCAGGTGGAGCGGCACATCGGTGCGGAGACGATCAACTACGAGGAGAACGATGTCGAGGCCGAGCTGCGCGAGTGGACCGGCGGACGGGGGCCGGACGTCTGCATCGAAGCCGTGGGGATGGAGGCGCACACCCCCGGCGGGCAATACCTTTACGACCAGGTGAAGCAGCAGCTCCGACTGCAGACCGACCGCCCCGACGCCGTCCGGCAGGCGATCCAGGTCTGCCGGAAGGGCGGCCGGGTCTTCATCCTCGGTGTGTTCGCGGGGATGGTGGACAAGTTCCCGCTCGGCGCGGTGATGAACAAGGGGCTGACCCTCCGCTCCGCCCAGCAGCACGGGCAGCGCTACATCCCGGGGATTCTCGACGCGATGGCCGCTGACGAGTTGCGGACCGAGCACCTGGCCACGCATGTGATGCCGCTGGACCGGGCGCCCGAGGGATACCGGATGTTCAAGGACAAGGAGGACGGCTGCGTGCGGGCGGTGTTCGAACCGTGACATCGTCGTCCTACCGGACGACACGGCCTCCAGGTGCCGTCCCCTGCTGAGCTGAGCCCTTCTGTCGCGCCTACGCGAAGCCCTCCGGGCCCACTCGGCACGACAAGGGCCCCCTCCCGCCATGGCGAGAGGGGGCCCTCTGTCGTGCCGGGGGGATCAGTCCCGCGCGTCCCCGGGTCGTCCGACCGGGGGCGCGACCGACGTGGGCGCGGCGGCGCCGGCAGCCTGAGCCGCGTCCTCGGCCGGGCTGTCGTCGTCGTCCCCGGTCAGTTCGCCGGCGCCCGACTGTCGGGCCTGGATGCCCGACTCCTTGCGCAGCGGCACCTCGGGGAGGAACCACAGGACGAAGAAGCCGATCGCCACGACCGCGGCGGCGACCAGGAAGACCAGGTCGATGGTGTTCGAGAACCCGGTCTTGATCGGCAGGGCGAGGAAGGACGGCAGCTGCTGGATGTAGGACGTGTTCGACAGGTCGACGGCGCCGGCCAGCTGGCCACTCTGCACCGCCTGGGCCACCCGGGGGTCGGTGGATGAGCTCAGCGCGTTGCCGATGTCGGTGGGCAGCCGGGTGAACAGGATCGACAGGAACGCCGCGACACCGATCGTGCCGCCCATCTGGCGGAAGAAGGTGACCGACGAGGTGGCCACACCCATCTCGTCGGGGCGGACGGCGTTCTGCACCGCGAGGATCACCGGCTGGAAGTTGAAGCCCAGGCCGACGCCGAGCAGCACCATGAAGGGGACCAGCGTCCAGACCGAGGTGTCCGCGTCGATGATGAACGACATCGCGACCAACGCCGCGACGATGAAGACGACGCCGACCAGCGGGTAGATCTTGTACTTCCCGGTCTTGCTGATGGCGATGCCCGAGCCCATCGCGCCGGACATGATGCCGGCGACCAGCGGGATCATCTGCAGGCCGGCGATCGTCGGGCTCGAGTCGTGCACGATCTGCAGGTACTGGGGCAGGAGCAGGATCCCGCCGAACATGCCGGCGCCCAGGACGATGCTGCTGACGCTGCCGATCGCGAAGCTGCGGTTGGTGAACAGGCGCAGCGGGATCAGTGCGTCGTCCTTGTAGGCCCGCTCGGCGAGGATGAAGCCGATCAGCCCGACGACTCCGATGGCGTAGCAGAGCAGCGCCCTGCCCGAGTCCCAGCCCCAGGTGCGGCCCTGCTCGGCGACGATGAGCAGCGGGACGAGGCAGACGATCAGCGCCAGCGCGCCGGGCCAGTCGATCCGGTGGTCGCGGCGGGTGTGCGGCAGGTGCAGCACCCGGGAGACGACGACGAACGCGAGGATGCCCAGCGGGACGTTGATGAAGAAGATCCAGCGCCATCCGGCGAGGCCGAGGATCGAGGACTGGCCGGCGAGGAAGCCGCCGATGACCGGGCCGAGCACGCACGAGGTCCCGAAGACGGCCATGAAGAAGCCCTGGTACCGCGAGCGCTCCCGGGGCGGCACGATGTCGCCGATGATGGCCAGGGCCAGCGACATCAGGCCGCCGGCGCCGATGCCCTGGAGGGCGCGGAAGGCCGCGAGCTGGTACATCGAGTTGGCGAACGCGCAGGCCAACGAGCCGACGACGAACACCCCGATGGCGAACAGGTAGAACGGCCGCCGACCGTAGAGGTCCGACAGCTTGCCGTAGAGCGGGGTGGCGATCGTCGAGGTGATCAGGAACGCCGTCGTCGCCCAGGCCTGCAGGTCGTAGCCCTGCAGGTCGTCGGCGATGGTCCGGATCGCGGTGGACACGACCGTCTGGTCGAGCGCGGCCAGGAACATGCCGAGCACGAGGCCGATCAGGATCGTGACGATCTGGCGGTGCGTGAAGACGCCGCTGGCATCCGGCGCGGCGGCCGCCGCACGGGCATCCCTGCGGCCGGCCGCGGTGGTGCGGGTGGACTGGCTCATGGGATCTCTCTCGGGTCGGTGGGGGCGGCGCCGGCGGGGGCGTCGGGATTACCGGGCAGGGTGGCGGTGATGTCGTCGAGGAGCCGGCCGAACAGCGTGGTCAGCGCCGCAAGGTCACGGGCGTCCCAGTCGGCGGTCACGTGGGCGAGGTGGCTCTCCCGCTCGCGGCGCAGGGCCTCGTGCGCCGTGTGGCCGGCGTCGGTGACGTGCAGCCGGCTGGCCCGGCCGTCGGACTCATCGGCGACCCGCCGGACGAGACCCTGTTCGACGAGCGCGGCGACGTGCCGGCTGACGGTCGAGGGGTCGGCGTGGACGAGGTCGGCGAGCGCGCCCTGGCGCAGCGGCCCGAGACGCACGAGCGGGAACAGCAGCACGAGAGCCGCCCGGTCGCGGCTCTCCGTCTTGGCCATCTGCGTCTTGAGCGCGTGCACCAGGCGCATGAAGCGGGGCAGTTGCTCGGACAGCGTGCGCACCTCGCCGAGCCGGTCGACGGGATCGACCGCGCCGGACGGGACGACGGTGGCGGACATGTGGCTCCGATGGGTGAAGGGAAGAGATGCACGGTACAACCCGTTGCACGATGCACGCAATCAGTTGCAGCGTACACAGAATGTGACCTGGCGTACGTCCACGGCGGTCGTGGGCAATGGGATCCTTGAGCCCTACCGCCCTGGTACCCCAGCCCGACCGAGAGGAACGCGAGCCCGCCCGTGAGTGCACCCGCAGACGATCTGCGCGCACGGCTGCCGGCGCTCACGATCCTCGACGAGCACCGGCTCCGCCGGCGGCTCGACGGGCTCCGCAAGACCCGCGATCCCCAGGCCCGTGAGCGGCAGCGCGACCGCATCGCCGCCGATGTCGCCGCCGCCGAAGCGCGCATCGCGCGCCGCCGGGCCGCCGTCCCGGTGATCAGCTATCCCGACGAACTGCCGGTCAGCCAGAGTCGCGACGAGATCGCCGCGGCGCTGCGCGACTCCCAGGTGGTCGTGGTCGCGGGAGAGACCGGCTCGGGGAAGACGACCCAGCTGCCCAAGATCGCCCTGGAGCTGGGCCGCGGCATCCGGGGCCGGATCGGCCACACCCAGCCGCGCCGCATCGCCGCACGCAGCGTGGCCGAGCGGATCGCCGAGGAGGTCGGCAGCCCGCTGGGCGAGGTGGTCGGCTGGAAGGTGCGGTTCACCGACCAGGTCGGCGACGGGACGCTGGTCAAGCTGATGACCGACGGCGTGCTCCTGGCCGAGATCGCGCACGACCGGCTGCTGCGCCAGTACGACACGATCATCCTCGACGAGGCGCACGAGCGGAGCCTCAACATCGACTTCCTGCTGGGCTACCTCGCCCAGCTGCTGCCGCGGCGCCCCGATCTGAAGCTGATCATCACCTCGGCGACGATCGACGTCGAGCGGGTGGCCGCCCACTTCAGTGGCGCACCGATCGTCGAGGTCAGCGGGCGCGCCTATCCGGTGGAGGTCCGCTACCGCCCCGTCGTCGACCCCGAGGCCCCGGAGGGCAGCCCGGCCGCCGATCCCGACCGCGACCAGGTCAGCGCGATCGTCGACGCCGTGGACGAACTGGTGGCCGAGGGTCCCGGCGACGTCCTGGTGTTCCTGGCCGGCGAGCGGGAGATCAGCGACACCGCCGACGCCCTCACCGAGCGGGCGTTCCCGGGCACCGAGGTGCTGCCGCTCTACTCGCGCCTGTCGGCGGCCGACC
>JAOPUS010000338.1 GCA_025963345.1 Blastococcus sp.
GGGTCAACGCCCGGGCCTTCGCCGCACACCCCGAGCAGGGCAGCTGGAGCGCCGACGACATCCTGGTGCGCGAGGCGGAGCCGTGGTTCGACCCGGCGGGCTTCCTGCTCGCCTGGCGGGGGGACCCAGACGACGGCGGTGACCTGCTCGGCTCGCACTGGACCAAGGTGCACCCGCCCGGCGACGGCGCGGACGAACCGATCGGTGAGGTCTACGTGCTCGGCGTCGACCCTGACGCGCAGGGACTGCGGCTCGGCCGCGCCCTGACCGACCTCGGCCTGGCGCACCTGCGCGGTCGCGAGCTGAAGCAGGTCCTCCTGTACGTGGAAGAGGACAACACGGCCGCCGTGCGGCTGTACGAGGGCCGTGGGTTCGCCCGCTTCTCCGTCGACGTCTCCTGGCGGCGCGACCCCCGCTGACGGTCCCCTGACGGCGGTTCACCCATGGCCTTACCGTCGCCGTCCCACCGTGACGCAAGCCTCAGGCTCCGTTCACCTGCCGTTCACCGAGCCACCCGGATCCGTCCACTTCGGCTGCTTAGCGTCCTTTTCGTTCGACCTCACCTGCCCGGCCGTGACGTACCTGCAGACGTCCGGGCCTCCTTCAGTCGAAAGGCACTGAGTTGAAGCTCAGCACCACGACGCGCGCCGCGGTCCTGACCGCGGCTCTCGCCGGCTCCCTCTCCCTCGCGGCGTGCGGGGCCTCCAACGAGAGCGGTGGCACGGGTTCGGCCGGCACCAGCAGCGCCGAGCAGCTCAGCGGCGACCTGGTCGGCGCGGGATCGAGCGCCCAGCAGGCCGCGATGCAGGCCTGGCAGGCCGGATTCAACAGCCAGCAGCCCGGCGTCAACTTCAGCTACGACCCGGTCGGCTCCGGCGGCGGACGCGAGCAGTTCCTCGCCGGCGCCGTGGACTTCGCCGGTTCCGACGCCGCGCTCAGCGACGAGGAGCTCACCAAGGCCGCCGACCGCTGCGGGGCCTCGGGCGTCTTCGAGCTGCCGAACTACATCTCGGCGATCGCCGTCGTCTACAACCTCGACGGCGTGAACGACCTGAACCTCACCCCGGCCACGGTCGCCGGGATCTTCAACGGCTCGATCACCACCTGGAACGACCCGAAGATCACGGCCGACAACCCGGGCGCGACGCTGCCGAGCACCACCATCACGCCGGTGCACCGTGGCGACAAGTCGGGCACGACCAAGAACTTCACCGACTACCTGGCCAAGGCCGCCGGTGACGTCTGGACCGCCGGCGCGGTCGAGGAGTGGCCGACCGCCGGTGGCGAGGCCGCCAACGGCACCTCCGGTGTCATCGCTTCCGTCGGAGGCGGCCAGGGCACGATCGGCTACGCCGACGAGAGCCAGGCCGGGGACCTGGGGATCGCCAACATCGGCGTCGGCGACACGTTCGTCGCTCCCTCGCCCGAGGCGGCAGCGGCCGTCGTCGCCAACTCCGACCGCGTCGAGGGCCGGGACGACTACGACTTCGCCATCTCGGTGAACCGCACGACCACCTCGGCCGACGAGTACCCGATCGTGCTCGTCAGCTACCACATCGGCTGCGTCGAGTACGACGACCAGGCGAAGGCCGACGCGGTGAAGGCGTTCCAGGCCTACGTGATCAGCGAGGACGGCCAGAAGGCCGCGGCCGACGCCGCGGGCAGCTCCCCGATCTCGGCCGACCTGCGGAACCAGGCCCAGACCGCGGTCGACGCCATCACGGCGGCCGCCTGATCGACCAGATCCACAGCGACACAGCGGCCCGAGGCGTCCTTCCGGACGCCCCGGGCCGCTGCGCCGCGTTCGGGACGACCAGCAACTTCTGCGCAGACCCGTGCACAATCCCAGCACTAACCAGACGGAGCGATCGGTGACCCTCACCACCGCACCACCCGAGGCGCCGCGGCCCAAGCGGCGCGTCGGTGACCGCATTTTCGCCGGCAGCGCCACCGGCGCCGGGATCCTGATCCTGCTGGTGCTGGCCGGTGTCGCCGTTTTCCTGATCAGCGAGGCATGGCCGGCGGTGACCGCACCCGCCGGCGACATCCCGGGCGGCGACGGGCTCAGCGCGTACATCGCGCCACTGATCTTCGGCACCCTGCTGGCTGCGGTGATCGCCCTCGTGGTCGCGACCCCGCTGGCCGTCGCGATCGCGCTCTACATCACCTACTACGCGCCCCGGCGCCTCGCCGCCGCCATGGGCTACGTGATCGACCTGCTCGCCGCGATCCCCAGCGTCGTCTACGGCTTCTGGGGCATCGCCGCGCTGGCGCCGGCACTGGTGCCCTTCTACGTCTGGGCCGAGGACAACCTCGGCTTCATCCCGCTCTTCGCCGGCCCCGCCTCGCCGACCGGTCGCACGATGTTCACGGCCGGACTCATGCTCGCGGTGATGATCCTGCCGATCATCTCGGCCATCTCGCGGGAGGTGTTCAGCCAGGCCCCGGCCCTGCACCGCGAGGCCGCCCTGGCCCTGGGCGCCACCCGCTGGGAGATGATCAAGATGGCGGTCCTCCCCTACGGCAAGTCGGGTGTCATCGGCGGGGCCATGCTGGGCCTCGGCCGGGCGCTGGGCGAGACGCTCGCCATCGCGATCGTGCTGTCGGCCTCGGGCGGCATCACGTTCAACCTGATCTCGACGAGCAACCCGTCGACGATCGCGGCCAACATCGCACTGCAGTTCCCCGAGTCGACCGGCCTGGACGTGAACACGCTGATCGCCAGCGGCCTGGCGCTGTTCGTCATCACCCTCGCCGTCAACATGCTCGCCCGCTGGGTGGTCAACCGGCGGGCCGACTTCTCCGGAGCGAACTGATGACCGCGACCCGGTCCGCCCCGCCCGAGACCCGGGGACTCGTCGAGCAGTCCCGCCGGCTCCCGCGCCTGGCGCCGCTCGGACTGTTCGGGCTCGGCGCCCTCGCCGGGGTGGCCGTGTCCGCGCTCACCGGCTTCAGCGTCGTCCTGGCCGTCGTCTACGCCGTCGTCCTCGGGACGCTCGCCGTGTACGTCGCGTCCCGGTCCGTGGAGGGCACCCGCAAGGCCCTCGACCGGCTGGTGACGTGCGTGGTCACGACGGCGTTCGCCGTCGCCATGGTCCCGCTCGTCTCGCTGGTCTGGACGGTCCTGAGCCGCGGGCTGCGCCGGCTGGACGGCGAGTTCTTCACCTCCTCCATGCTCGGCGTCGTCGGCGAGGGCGGCGGGGCGTACCACGCGATCCTCGGCACGCTGATCATCACCGGCCTGACCGCGGTGATCTCCGTGCCGATCGGCCTGCTGACCGCCATCTACGTCGTGGAGTACGGCACCGGCCGGCTGAAGAAGGCGATCACCTTCCTCGTCGACGTGATGACCGGCATCCCCTCGATCGTGGCCGGCCTGTTCGCCTTCGCCCTGTTCGCCATCTTCTTCGGCCCCGGTGTGCGGCTCGGCATCATGGGCGCGATCGCCCTGTCGGTGCTGATGATCCCGGTGGTCGTGCGGTCCTCCGAGGAGGTCCTGAAGCTCGTGCCCAACGAGCTGCGGGAAGCCGCCTACGCCCTGGGCGTGCCCAAGTGGCGGACCATCATCAAGGTCGTCATCCCGACGGCGATCGCGGGCCTCGCGACCGGCGTGACCCTGGCCGTCGCCCGCGTCATCGGCGAGACCGCTCCCCTGCTGATCACCGTCGGCATCATCAACGGCACCAACCTCGACCCGTTCGACGGGCGGATGGCCACGCTGCCGGTCTTCGCCTACTACCAGCTGACCCAGCCCGGCTTCCCGCCGGAGTTCGCGATCGACCGGGCCTGGACGGCAGCCCTGATTTTGATCATCCTGGTCATGGCGCTCAACGTCGTCGCCCGCCTGATCAGCCGTTTCTTCGCCCCCAAGACCGGTCGCTGACCGGCGACAATGGAGGAACCTGTGGCCAAGCGCATCGACGTCTCCGACCTCGACATCTACTACGGCAACTTTCTGGCCGTGCAGGGCGTGACCGTCTCCATCGAGGCGCGCAGCATCACCGCCCTCATCGGGCCGTCCGGCTGCGGGAAGTCCACGTTCCTGCGGTCGCTCAACCGCATGCACGAGGTCATCCCGGGCGCCCGCGTCGAGGGCAAGGTCGTCATCGACGGCCAGG
>JAOPUS010000341.1 GCA_025963345.1 Blastococcus sp.
CTTGTACATCGTGTCGAGGATCTCGTAGGCGGTGTCGATGCCGATGAGGTCCATCAGCGCCAGCGGGCCCATCGGCAGGCCGCAGCCCAGCCGCATGGCGGCGTCGATGTCCTCGCGGCTGGCGTAGTGGTTCTCGAACATCGAGACGGCGTGGTTGAGGTAGCCGAAGAGCAGGGCGTTGGCGATGAAGCCCGCCTTGTCGCCGATCGTCACGTCGACCTTGCCCAGGCGGGCCGCCAGCGCCTCGACGTCCTCGACGACCGAGGGCTCGGTGACGACGGAGCGCACGACCTCGACCAGCTTCATGACCGGCGCCGGGTTGAAGAAGTGCATGCCGATGACCTTGCTCGGCCGGCCGGTGACCACCGAGAGCTCGGTGACCGACAGGCTCGAGGTGTTGGTCGCCAGGATGGTGTCGGGCGGGCAGATCTTGTCCAGCTGGGAGAAGACCTCCGCCTTGAGCTCCATGCGCTCGGTCACGGCCTCGATCACGAGTTCGGCGCTCGCCAGGTCCTCCAGCGATGTGGAGAAGCGGATCCGCTCGAAGATCGCGTCGCGGTCGGCCGGGTCGAGCTTGCCGCGGCTCACCGCACGGTCGGTGGACTGCTCGACGTGACCGCGGCCCCGGGCCACCGCCTCGTCGTTGATCTCGACGGCGGTGACCGACAGGCCCGCTCGTGCGAGCACCTCTGCGATGCCGGCACCCATGGTGCCCAGCCCCACGACGCCGACCTCGTTCAATTCCCTGGCCACGTTGCCATCTCCTCACACCGTCGTCAGTGATCGCGGGCAGTCTCTCACCCGGACAGCGGCGCCGCTCGGGGGCTACCCGCCGGTAACCTCCGCCGCGCGTGGTGGCCGGACCTCCGCCGCGCGTGGTGGCCGGACCTCCGACGGCGTGCAGCCGAAGCGTGCCCGGAAGAGCCGGGTGAAGTGCGCCTGGGAGGCGAAACCCCAGCGGGCGGCGACGTCGGCGATGCGCGACCCGGCCATGGAGGTGGCCGTGAGGTCCACCCGCGCGCAGTCCAGTCGGCGGCCCTGCACGTACTGCGCGACCGTCGTCCCCTCGGTGGCGAAGGCCCGGTTGAGGTGGCGGACGGTGACGCCGACGGCGCGGGCGACCTGGTCTCCGCACAGCCCAGGGTCCTGGAGACGGGCGTGGATGTGTTCCTTCGCGGCGAGCAGGTGGCTGGTCCCGGCGGCGGAGCCGGTGCCGGTGAGCGCCGTCCGCATGAGCTCGAGCAGCTCGTCGCGCGCCGCCGCCTGCGCGGCGACCGGGGTGTGCGCCGGGTCGTCGACCAGACCGAGCAGCCGGCGGCTCAGCGCGCGCACGGCCAGCCCTGCCGCGCCCTCGCCGCTGCCGGCCACCTTCACCGGCCGGGAGAGGTCGGCGACGCCGCATCGTTCGGCGAACAGCGGACGCGGGACGTCGACCAGCACCTGGCGCATCGCGGTGCCGAACCCGAAGAGGTAGGGCCGGTCGGTCGCGTATACGAGCAGGTCGCCGGCGCGCAGGTGGACCGTGCCCCCGGCGGAGTGGAAGAACGCCTCGCCCTCGAGCAGCGTCGAGACGAAGGTGGCGTCCTTCGGCTGGGAGCGGACCAGGCCCGGGGCGCGCTCGACGACGTGGGCGTTGCCGGCGATGTCTGCCACCCGCACGCCGTCGAGCTCGAGGTTCACCTGACGGGCCAGCAGCCCCTCGTCCTCGTAGCTGGAGCAGGTGAGCCCGACGAGGGCGTGGGCGTTGTAGTGCTCCCAGAAGGCCAGCCGGTCACCGGCGGCGACGTCCACGGTCGACACCGAGGACACCAGGGTCGATGCGGGCACGGCACCTCCGAGGCCGGAACGAGACCTCGGTCACGGTACCGGAGCGCCGTGCCCGCTCCGCGGGATCAGCGGATGATCGACTCGATGTAATCGGTGCCCAGACCGGCCTGCGTGTAGTGGGTGCGGCAGAGCTCCAGGTAGTCGTGCACGTCGAAGTACCCGTCGGGCGTGCCGTCCTCGTCCAGCCAGATCAGCGGGCCCTTGACCACGAAGAAGGCGCGCATCGGCTCGTCGGACTCGTAGGCGACGAGCGTGTGGCCCTCGCCCGGGGTCTCGTAGACGAAGGAGCCCTGGGTCGCCGTCCACGGCTGCTCGAGGTAGCCCCACGTGCCGCTGATCGTGTACGCCAGCACCTCGTGCGGGTGGTAGTGGCGGTTGACCAGACCGGCCGACTTCGCCCACAGGATGTCGGCCCAGCGGTTGTCCCGGGGAGAGATCCACAGCGGCCGCGAGCCGACGGTCGGGCTCAGGGGCACGTAGTAGCGCTCGTCCTCGATCGCCGACTGCTGGTGGAAGACCTCCGGCTGGGCGTCGGGCTTCATGGAGTTCACGATCGGCTTCAGATCGCGCCAGAACTCGCTACCGGGTGCCTCGGGCATGACGGGTCCTCTCCTCCGGTGCGTCGCGTCCGTACGCCGCTCGCCGAGAGTCACGATGACCGAGCGGGCCACTCCCCGTCTTCCACGGACCGGACATCCGGTTTGCCTGATCCGGACAACCGCCGGGCCGCTCAGGGGTCGGGCGGCCGGTCCAGACGGCGGATCGCTTCCGGCACGTCGGCTCGCTCGGTCGCCCGGAGGAGCTCGAGGGCGGCCGGGACCGGGAACGGCGGCGCCAGCACGGCCCGCGCCAGACCGTTGGCGTAGCGGTCGAGCATCTTCACCATCGCCTCCTGCGCATCGGGGCGCTGGCGGGCCAGCAGGACCGCCGCCTCCCAGGCCTCCGACCGCGCCCGGCGCACGTCGAAGCCGACGATCTGCTCGTCGATGTGCCCGAGGACGACGTCCAGGACACCGAGGAGCGGCGAGAGGTCGGCGAGAGCGGTCTGGAGCTCCGCCAGTCCCCGGGCGAGCACGCCGTTGACCAGGTCGAAGTCGTGCTTCAACCCGTCGATCTCACGGCCGGGGCAGGTTCGCGCGGCGGCGACCGCCAGGTCCAGGTTGATGTGGGCGTTCACGCCGAGGACGAGGTGCTGCACGAGCACCGGCCGGTCGTGGTCGCAGGCCCGGAACGCCGTCCGCCAGCTGCGGCTCGGCTCGCCGCCGGTCTGCCAGGCGTGCAGCGCCTCCAGGTACCGGTTGGCGAATGCGGCGTCCAGCCGGCTCATCCGCTCGCCGTCGTCGAAGGCCCCGTCCTCGATGGCGCGGGCGACCGCGACGGTGATCTGCCGGTACAGCGCCGCGAAGTAGCCGGTCCGGCGGGCGCCCGCGACCGCCTCGTCGACCACTTCGCGCAGCACTGCCAGGACGTCCTCGATCGTCTCGGTGTGGCGCGGTGCCGTCATGCTGGCACCCTGGCGGCTCCGTCCGGAGCTGACCAGGAGATGGCGCGCGGTTCTAGAAGAGGCGCGCGGACGGGTCGTCGGTCCCCTTGAGGACGGCGTAGTCGACGGTCACGCAGTCGATGCCGCGGTCGGCGGCCAGCACCCGCGCCTGCGGCTTGATCTCCTGTGCGGCGAAGACGCCCTTGACCGGGGCCAGCAGCGGGTCACGGTTGAGCAGCTCCAGGTAGCGGGTGAGCTGCTCGACGCCGTCGATCTCCCCGCGCCGCTTGATCTCCACGGCCACGACGGCGCCGTTGGCATCGCGGCACAGCAGGTCCACCGGCCCGATCGCCGTCGGATACTCCCGGCGCACCAGCGACCAGCCGGCGCCGAAGGTCTCCACGTGCAGCGCCAGCAGCCGCTGCAGCTCGGCCTCCACGCCGTCCTTCTGCAGGCCGGGGTCGACGCCGAGCTCCTGCGAGTGGTCGTGCAGGACCGACTCGATGGTGAGGATGAGCTGCTCGCCGGCCTTGTTGGTGACCGTCCAGGTGCCGGCGCCGTCGGCCAGCTCGTCCTTGAGGCTGCAGGGCGGGCTCATCCAGTTCAGCGGCTTGTAGGCGCGGTCGTCGGCGTGGATCGACACCGAGGAGTCGGCCTTGACCAGCAGCAGACGGGTCGCCATCGGCAGGTGAGCGGTGAGCCGCCCGATGTAGTCCACGGAGCAGCGGGCTATGACCAGACGCACGGGCGAGGACGCTACCGGTCGACGCTGCACGCGCTTCCACCGGAGGGACGACCGGGCGGAGGACGGCGTGGAACCGATCGGGGGTCGGCCGCGTCCTAGGGACATGACGATCATGGGTGCGCTGCGGCCGGCGGTCGCGGTCGCCGTCCTGCTGGGGCTGGCGGCCTGCGGAGAGCGCGGTGGGACGGGAGCCCCGGCCCCCGCGACCACGGTGGTGCCCGCGGCGGCGGAGGGCCTGGTTCTCCGTGTGGAGTACACCGGCGGCTTCATCAGCCCGTCCGTGCTCGTCTCACGTCTGCCCATCGTGAGCGTCTACGCCGACGGCCGGGTGATCTCCGAGGGGCCGGTCGCCGCGATCCATCCCGGTCCGGCGCTGCCCAACGTGCTGGAGGGGCAGATCGACCAGGGTGCCGTGCAGGACCTCGTCAACCGGGCCATGGCCGCGGGCGTCGCCGAGACCGCCGACCTCGGCTCTCCGCCGGTCGCTGACGCACCCTCCACCCGGTTCACCGTCGTCACGGCGTCCGACACCTACGTGCGTGAGGTGTACGCCCTCTGGGAGACCCCGGCGGGCGAGGGGACGGCCGGCGGTGTCAGCGCCGAGCAGGAGGCCGCGCGGGCGAAACTGAGCGAGCTGCTGACCGCCCTGACCGACGCCGCCGCCGGGGAGTCGCAGGCCTACGAGGCGGACGCCGTCGCGGCCATCGCCTCCCCCTGGCTCGACCCGGAGGACGGTCTGGAGCAGCCGCAGGTCGCCTGGCCCGGTCCGGCCCTGCCGGGGGAACCGACCGGCGGCCCCCCGGACGTCGGCTGCGTGACGGCGACCGGCGACCAGGCGCAGGCCCTCCTGGCCGCCGCCGGCTCGGCCAATTCGGCGACCCCGTGGGTCACCGCGGACGACACCCGGTGGTCGGTCATCTTCCGGCCGCTGTTGCCGGACGAGTCCGGCTGCGCCGACCTGAGCGGGAACTGAGGAGCTCCACCGACGCAGGCCGGCCCGCCCCCAGGGGGGTCGGGCCGGTCCGGGGAGTGCTTCTCAGACCGTCGCGGGCTCGCGCAGGTCGGCGTCCACACCGTCGCGCTCCTCGACCCGCGCCAGCGGGTCGATCGTGGACGCCGACCGGTAGCGCTCGACGTCGAGGATGCCCTCGCGTTTCGCGACGATCGTCGGGACCAGCGACTGGCCCGCGACGTTCACGGCGGTGCGGCCCATGTCGAGGATCGGATCGATCGCCAGCAGCAGCCCCACACCCGCCAGCGGCAGGCCGAGCGTGGACAGCGTGAGCGTCAGCATGACCACGGCTCCGGTGACCCCGGCGGTGGCGGCCGATCCGATGACGGACACCAGCGCGATCAGGAGGTAGTCGGTGATCGACAGGTCCACGTGGAAGAACTGGGCCACGAAGATCGCCGCGAGCGCCGGGTAGATCGCCGCGCAGCCGTCCATCTTCGTCGTCGCCCCCAGCGGGACCGCGAAGGAGGCGTAGGACCGCGGGACGCCGAGGTTCTGCTCGGTCACCCGCTCGGTCACCGGCAGGGTGCCGATCGAGGAGCGGGAGACGAA
>JAOPUS010000286.1 GCA_025963345.1 Blastococcus sp.
GAAGGCGTTCGGGTCGCCGCGGAACTCACCGTGCAGCATCGCGATCCGCTCCGGCGGTGCGATCTCGGTCCAGGAGATCCACTCCTGGTAGTCCGTCCCGTCCGGTCCGTGCATCACGAAGTCCCACACGCCGCCGACGCGGAACTCGAACGCCCGCGTGGTGGTGGTGAACCCCTCCGGTCCCCACCACCGTGACAGGTGCCGCACCTCGGTGAACGCCTCGAACACCAGCTCCCGTGGGGCACTGATAGCCCGGGAGATCACGATCTCGCGGTCGGCCGTCGCGGACTGCGCCGGCGCTCCTCGTCCCGTCGTGCTCATCAGCTACTCCTCCTGCCTTGCCTGCTTGAGGTCCTGCACGTACTCGTCCAGCCGCTCGAAGCTCTCGTTCCAGAACCGCTCGAACCCGCCGGTCCACTCGTGGACCGGTCGCAGCCCGCGGGCGTCAAGGCCGTACAGGCGTTGCTTGCCTGCCTTGCGGTCCCGCACCAGTCCGACCTCCCGGAGCACCCGCAAGTGTTTGGACGCCCCCGGCTGGGTCGTCCCCAGCTCCTGGGCCAACTCGGTCACCGGCCGCTCACCCGCCCGCAGCAGCACCAGGATCTCCCGGCGCTGCGGCTCGGCGATCGCGTTGAAGACGTCCGACGTCGTCGCTGCTCGTGCCATGGCGCAATCATGTTCCGATATCGGCATACGTCAAGCCGGGAGGAATCAGCCGGGTCTTGTCAGATGACGATCGTGACCCTTGTCAGCGGCTGCGGATACGCGCATCCCGGAGACGGCACGCGCGACAGCGGCGGGCAGGGAGGGCGATGGGTGAGAGGATCGGCGTGTCACGCGACTTGCTGATCACCACCCTCTGATTCGTCGGGTCGTTCGATGAGCTTGCCGCTCTTGAATACCGCGCCGGCACGGACCAGCGCGACGAGGTGGGGTGCGTTGACGGCCCGCCACCGGGTCTGTGCTGATTCGATGAGCTTGAACGCCATCGCGACACGGCGGCGCGGGAGCCGGGGCCCTTGGTGACTCGCTGGCGAAGCCTGACGGTGGCGAAGGTGGACTCGATCGGGTTGGTGGTGCGCAGGTGGATCCAGTGCTCGGCGGGGTAGTCGTAGAAGGCCAGCAGCGCGTTGAGCACGTTGCCGATCTTGTGCCACCAGCACCGCTGCTCGCGGGTCTCGGGGAACACCTCGCGGACCGCGGACCAGAACCCCAGGGCACCGTCGCCGACCGCGAGCACCGGCGCGGCCATGCCACCGCGCTTACAGCCGCGGAGCAGATCAGACTTGCTATGGGCTAGCGATCTTCCTCGGGAAGGTGCGCCCCTTCACGTCACTCCGCCGAGGACCATCCACAGGTTCTGATCATTGCTCGAGCATGCGGGCCTAAGGTCGCTGTCCTTTAGTGGGCCGCTCAGGACACCCCCAGACCACCGACGGGCCGGTGCCCTGATGGGCGTGCAGTCGGTGAAGGCCGTCGAGGTCGGTGACGGACTCGACGGGTGACCAGAGGTGTCCAGTGGTCCCGGTGTGGTCCCGGTGCGACGGGCGGTTCCGGGCGCAACCGACAAGCAGCGGCCCTACCTGGTCTTTCGTGGTGGCCCCGGCAGGATTCGAACCTGCGGCACACGGTTTAGGAAACCGTTGCTCTATCCCCTGAGCTACGGGGCCCCGTGGCGCGCCGACACGCCTGCCGACGACTGCCGCGCAGAGACTATCGGTTCGCCGGGGAACACCTGCCACGTCCGACTCGTCACGAGTAGGTGAACCGCTCGGACGCGATACCGGGCTACGGTTCCGGATACACGTCGGGCTCCGGCAACGGCGCCGGGGGACGGAAGGGCGAGGAAGCATGGACACGAAGGTGGTGGACGTCCCCGAGCGGGGACGCTTCGAGGTCCGGGTCGACGACCGTGTCGTCGGGCTGGCGAGCTATCACGTCGACGGCACCACGATGACCCTGCCGCACACCGAGGTGGACCCGTCCGTCGGTGGCCAGGGTATCGGGACGGCGCTGGTGGCCGGCGTCCTCGCGGCTGCCCGTGAGCGCGGTCTGACCGTCCTCCCCTACTGCTCCTTCATCCGGCACTACATCCAGCAGCATCCCGAGCACATGGATCTCGTGGCGGCCGAGGACCGGCCGCACTTCGGCCTGGAGACCGCCGACCGCTGATCCGCGGACACCCGCCGGGCCTGTCTACGCTCCGCGGGTGCCGACGTCGCTGCTCTCTTCGCCCCGCGACCTCCGGCTCTCCGACCACACGTCCCGGAGGTCCGCCGGTGCCTGAGGGGCACACCCTGTTCCGCCTTGCCCGGAACCAGTCCGCACTCTTCGCCGGCCGCCCGGTGCACGTGACCAGCCCGCAGGGCCGCTTCGCCGCCGGTGCCGCGCTGCTCGACGGGCGGGTGCTGGAGGAGTCCTTCTCCTACGGCAAGCACCTGTTCGCCCGCTTCGGCGGGGACACCCTGCACGTCCACCTGGGGCTGTACGGCACGTTCACCGGCGGCACGGGGACGCCGCCCGTGCCACGCGGCGCCCTGCGGATGCGCTGGGAGGGCACCGGCCCGGACGGCACCGGTGTGTGGGCCGACCTGCGAGGTCCGACCGTGTGCGAGGTGCTGGCCGCGCCCGAGGTCGACGCGATCCTGGCGCGCCTCGGCCCGGACCCGCTGCGGCCGAAGGCCGATCCCGCGGTCGCACACCGGCGCATCGCCCGCAGCCGGACGGCGATCGGCGCGCTGCTCATGGACCAGTCGGTGCTAGCAGGCGGCGGCAACGTGTACCGCGCCGAGCTGCTGTTCCGGCACGGCATCTCCCCTTTCCGGCCCGGCCGCGGGGTCGACGGCGACGTGTGGGGCCGGATGTGGGCGGATCTGGTCACCCTCATGCGGGCGGGCGTGCGGCTGGGGCGGATCGTGACCACCCGCCCCGAGGACCGCTCCCGCCGCGGCGGGGCGGCCCAGCGCGAGGACGCCCACTACGTCTACCGGCGCACCGGGCTGCCGTGCCGGGTGTGCGGCACGGGGGTCCGCACCGAGGTCATGGTCGGGCGCAACCTCTACTGGTGCCCGGTCTGCCAGCCGGCCTGACCCACGCTCTGCATGCGATCGAGGACAGCCCGCCGTCCGGCCGCTCGCGCGTGTAGGTTCCCCGCCGATGAGGCATGCACTGCGGTCGCTGGTCGTGGTGGCCCTCGCGGCCGTCGCGACGCTCCTGGCTGTGCCGGGAACGGCGTCCGCCGGGCCCACGACGGTCGGCTACGACATCTCCTATCCGCAGTGCGGCACGACGCTGCCGCGGGACCGTGCCTTTGCCGTCGTCGGCATCAACGGCGGGCTGTCCACCCGCGTGAACCCCTGCCTCGCCGAGCAGCTGACCTGGGCGTCGGGGTCCTCCGGTGCGGTGCCGGCGCAGCGGCGCGCGCAGGTCTACCTGAACACCGCCAACCCCGGTCAGGTGCTCGCCCAGGTCACGACCTGGCCGACGCGCGGCGCCACGCCCTACGGCGACTGCGACGGTACGAACTCCATGGCGTGCTCCTGGCAGTACGGCTGGGAGCGCGCCCAGAACAGCGTCGTCTCCTTCTTCACCCCGGCCGCCCGCGCGGCCCGGGTGGACAGCCAGCCCAGCCGCTACATGTGGTGGCTGGACGTGGAGACCGCCAACACGTGGCAGGCCGGCACCCCCGATGCCCTGGCCCGCAACCGGGCGGCCCTGGAGGGCATGGCGGCCTACCTGGGCTCGCGGGGCGCCCGGGTCGGCCTGTACTCGACCGGCCAGCAGTGGTCGCAGATCGTCGGCGTCGTGCCCCCGGGCGGCACGCTCGCCGGCCGGGACAGCTGGCTGGCCGGGGCGACGTCGCTCGCCGAGGCGCAGGCAGCCTGCAGCAAGCCGGCGCTCGTCCCCGGCGGACGGGTCCGGCTCAGCCAGTACGTGCGCGACGGCCTGGACCGCAACCAGTCCTGCCCCTGAGGGTCCCTAGATCACGCCCTTGACCGGGTCGCCGGCCGGGACGCCGGTCAGCCGGCGCACATCGAGCCGGCCCTCGAGCTTGCCGGCCAGCTCACCACCCAGCGTCGTCAGTGCCTCGGCCTTGCCGTGCACGTCGAGCGCCTCGGTGCTCTCCCACCGTTCCACCATCACGAACTGCCCATTGGCCTCGTGCAGCGCGTACAGCTCGCAGCCCGGCTCGGCGTGCACCGCCGGAATGGCCGCCAGGATCGCCTCCCGCACGGCGTCGACCTGGTCCGGCTTCGGAGTGATGGTGGCAACGACGACGACGGACACGGGTCCTCCAGGAGCGCGGGCTTCGGCGGACCCGGCGGTTGGTCTGGTGCGCGGGCCCCGGCCGGGTCAGGATGCCAGTCGTGTCCGTCGACGGTTCTGCCACTCCCCCGTCCGCGGACCGCCCCCTCAGGGTGGCCATCGTCGGTGCCGGCCCGGCGGGCATCTACGCCGCCGACGCCCTCACCCGCCAGGACGACGTCCCGGTGGCGGTCGACCTGATCGACCGGCTGCCCACGCCCTTCGGGCTGGTCCGGCACGGCATCGCGCCCGACCACCCGAAGATGCGGGCCATCCGGGACACCCTGCACCGCACGCTCGATGACCCGCTCGTGCGGTTCGTCGGCAACGTCGAGATCGGCGTGGACATCTCGCTGGACGAGCTGCGCACGCATGTCGATGCGGTCATCTACACCTACGGTGCCGCCCTCGACCGGCACCTCGGGATCGAGGGCGAGGACCTGCCCGGCAGCCTCGCGGCCACCGAACTGGTCGCCTGGTACACCGGGCACCCCGACGCCGACCGCGCCCGCGTCGAGGCGGCGCTGGCCGGCGTGCGGTCGGCCGTGGTGATCGGGGTCGGCAACGTCGCCCTGGACGTCGGCCGGGTGCTCGCGCGGACGGCGGCCGAGCTCGAGTCCACCGACATGCCGCAGCACGTCCTGGACGCCCTCGCCGCGACGCCGATGGAGGAGGTCACCGTGCTCGGCCGTCGCGGTCCGGCGCAGGCCTCCTTCACCACCCAGGAGCTGCGCGAGCTCGGTGAGCTCGAGGGCGCGACGGTGCTGGTCGACGCCGCCGACCTCGAGCTGGACACGGACGCCGAAGAGCGCGCCGCCACCGACCGCAACGTGACCCGGAACCTGGCCGTGCTGCGCGGTTGGGCCGACCACAAGCCCGAGCCGGACCGAACGCGACTACGGCTGCGCTTCTTCGCCCGGCCCGCGCGGCTGCTAGGCGAGGACCGGGTGACCGGGGTGGAGGTCGAGCGGACCGCGGTGGACGGCGACGGCCGAGCCGTGGGCACCGGCGAGACGGAGGTGCTGCCGGCCGACCTCGTCATCCGGTCGGTGGGGTACTTCGGGACGCCGCTGCCGGGGCTGCCGGTCGACGAGCGCACCGGCACGGTGCCGCACGAGGCCGGACGGGTGCTCCGCGACGGGAAGCCCTCACCCGGTGAATACGTGGCCGGCTGGATCAAGCGGGGGCCCAGCGGCGTCGTCGGCACCAACAAGCACGACGCCCGGGAGACCGTCGCGGCGCTGCTGGCCGACGCCACCGAGGGCGTACTCGCCACGGGCGGCCCGGTCGGTGACCTGGTGGAGGAACTCGTCTCCCGTGGGGCCGCCCCGGTCCTGATCGAGGACTGGCGGGCGATCGACGCGGCCGAGGTGGCCCTCGGTGCGACGCGGGGGCGGGCGCGGACCACGCTGCACGAGCGGGAGGCGCTGCTGGCCGCCGTCCGCGCGGCCACTCAGGCCCCGTCCCGAGGCCCGGCCCCGTCCGGGCACCGCCCCGAGCCTGCGAGGGGTGGGGGGACGGGGTCCTTCTCCGAGGGGTGAGGAGGACGGGGTCCTTTCTCTCAGCCGAGCGCGGCCAGCAGGTCGCGAGCGGCTCCGTCGCTGGAGGCAGCGACGAACCGGAGGCGGGCCCCGGTGTCCGGGCCCAGCAGCACCGGCTCGCCGTCCGGGGTCAGCACGACTCCTCCGGCGGCCAGCAGGATCGCCAGCCCACCGGCGACGTCGTGCACGTGGCTGCCGCTGCGGTCCAGGTCGTGCCAGGCCGCCGCGGAGCCGTCGGCGACCAGGCACAGGTCGATCGCCGTGCACCCGGTGATCCGCACCCGGCGGGCCGTCGCGGGCACGACGACGCTGCCCCCACCGGGCGCGCTGGGGACGACGACGGTGCTCCCCGGCCGCGGTGCCACGGGGACACCGTCCCGCCGGGCACCCGCGCCGGCGCCCCCCTCCCACCGACGACCCGAGGAGAGATCCGCGACCAGCCCGGCGACCGGCCGGCCGCCGGAGACCAGCGCAGCGGAGAACGCCCACGGCGGCAGGCCGGCAGAGAAGTTGCCCGTGCCGTCGAGCGGGTCGAGCACCACCCATGGCTGCCCGTCCGCCACAGCACCGTCGGGTCGCTCCTCGCTGAGCACCGGCACGCCGAGCGGAGCGAGGACCTCGGCCGCGGCCGCGTGGGCTGCCTCGTCGGCGGCGACCAGCGGGCTGCCGTCGTCCTTGGTGCGTTCCCCGCCGGCGTAGCGGGCCAGCGCGACCGCGATCTCCACCCGGGTGGCGGCGCGGGCGGCCAGGTGCCGGAATCGGTCGGCCAGAGGGGCGTCGTCCCGAGGTGCGGGGACGGCCACCGCCCGGCCGGTCGTGGCGTGGCAGATCTGGTCGCATCCCCAGGCCGCGGCGGCGGCCACGACCGCCGGGTGCTCCAGCGGGACGCCGGCGCGGTGCAGGACGACCGCCTCGGCCGTGCCGTCGCCGGCCCACTGCCGGCGCAGCAGCGCGGCCCCGCCCGTCCCGTCGGCCAGGAGCCGCAGCGCGGGCTCGACCAGGGCCGGGGCCAGCGCGACCACCGGCAGGCTGAGCCGTTCGGCCGCGGCCCGCAGTCCGCCGGTGGTCACCACCGTCCGCAGCTCCGGATCAGCCACTGTTGCGCAGGGCGGTCGCGATCCCGTTGATCGTCAGCTGGATGTTGCGGCGGGTCAGCTCGTCGTCGTCCCCGCCCCTGCGGCGGCGCAGCATCTCCACCTGCAGGTGGTGCAGCGGCTCGAGGTAGGGGAAACGGTTGCGGATCGAGCGGGCCAGCGACGGATTGTCGGCCAGCAGGTGGTCGTCGCCGGTGATCGCCAGCAGCATCCGGCAGGTGCGCTCGTGCTCGGCGGTGATCTGGTCGAACACCCGGGCACGCAGGTCCTCGTCGGGCACCAGCTCGGCGTAGCGGGCGGCCAGCTCCAGGTCGGTCGTGGCCAGCACCATGCCCATGGTGGACAGCACGGTGCGGAAGAACGGCCAGCGGCGGTGCAGCTCCTGCAGCCGGGCCAGCTTCTCGTCGTCACCGTCCACCCACTGCTCGAGCGCCGACCCGGTGCCGTACCAGCCGGGCAGCATGATCCGGGCCTGCGACCAGCTGAACACCCACGGGATGGCGCGCAGGTCGGCGATGGAGTTGCCCGCCTTGCGCGAGGGCGGCCGGCTCCCGATGTTGAGCTCGCCCAGCTCGGCGATGGGCGTCGCGGCGCGGAACCACTCGACGAAGCCGGGCGTCTCGTGCACGAGCGCCCGGTAGGCCTGCTGGGCGCGCTCGGCGAGATCGTCGAGCAGCGCGTAGGCCGGCTCGGCGTCGTCCCCCAGTCCCTCGATGTCGAGCAGGCTGGACTCGAGGGTGGCGGCGACCAGTGCCTCCAGGTTGCGGCGGGCCAGGTCGGGATCGGCGTACTTGGCCGCGATCACCTCGCCCTGCTCGGTGACCCGGAGCGCCCCGGCGACGGCGCCCGGGGGCTGTGCCCGGATCGCCTCGTAGCTGGGGCCGCCGCCCCGGCCCACAGTGCCGCCCCGGCCGTGGAAGAGCCGCAGCCGGATCCCCTCGTTGCGAGCCACCTCGACCAGGTCCAGCTCGGCCCGGTACAGCGCCCAGTTGGCCGCGAGGTAGCCGCCGTCCTTGTTGCTGTCGGAGTAGCCGAGCATGACCTCCTGCACGTCACCGCGGGAGGCCAGCAGCGAGCGGTACAGCGGCTGGTCGAGGACGGCGGTCAGCGTCGTCGCGGCCGCCCGGAGGTCGTCGATGGTCTCGAAGAGCGGGGAGATGCCGACCGAGCAGGTCGG
>JAOPUS010000353.1 GCA_025963345.1 Blastococcus sp.
ACTGGGCCTTGACCTCGCACCCGGTGCAGATCTTCTTCGCCTCGCGGGTCGAGCCGCCCTTCTCGGGGAAGAACGCCTCAGGGTCGGTCTCGGCGCACAGCGCCTGCTCCTGCCAGGACTGGGCGTCGCCCTCGGTCCCGATCCCCAGCAGGCCGGCGATGCCCTGCCCGCCGATTCCCTGCCCCATCCCGAAGCCCTGCCCACCGAAACCCGAACCGCCGAACACCTGGCCGCCCGTGCCCTGGCCGGCGCCCGTCCCGAACCGGTCCGAGGACCGGTCGTTCGAACTGACGTAATCGCTCAACCACGACACCTCCGCCATGACGATGCGTCCCCTCTCGCTCTCGTCCCGGTGCGCGGTCCCCGGGACGATCCCGGTCCGCTCTGCACTCGAAGACATCGCCGGAATTACACGCGTGTCGTTGCCCGGCCGTCAACTTCGCCCGGTGTAAGCGACACGCCACACCAGCCACACGCGTCACAAGCGTTCGTCAGATCTCGTCCCAACCCTCGACACGCCCGTAGAACAGTCGACAAATGCCTATCGGGCACCATGTGTTTCGTGCAGATCGTGGTGCTGGCCGGAGGGACCGGTGGGGCTCGTTTCCTCCGGGGAGTGCGCGCCGCGGCGCCCGAAGCGGAGATCACCGTCGTGGTGAACACCGGCGACGACGTGACGATGCACGGGCTGCGCATCTGCCCGGACCTCGACACCGTGATGTACACCCTCGGCGGCGGCATCGACGAGGAGCGCGGCTGGGGCCGGGCCGGGGAGAGCTGGACGGTCAAGGCCGAGCTGGCCGCCTACGACGCCGACCCCTCCTGGTTCGGGCTGGGTGACCGCGACCTCGCCACCCACCTGATCCGCACCCGCATGCTGGACGCCGGCTACCCGCTGTCGGCAGTGACCACGGCGCTCGCAGTCCGCTGGCAGCCGGGGGTGACCCTGATCCCGATGAGCGACCAGCGGGTGGAGACCCACGTCGTGGTCCCCGATCCGGAGACCGGGCGCCAGCGGGCGATCCACTTCCAGGAGTGGTGGGTGCGGCACCGCGCGGCGCCCGACCCGTCGGGCTTCGTCCAGGTGGGCGTCGACGCCGCCCGGCCGGCCCCGGGCGTTACGGAGGCCTTCGCATCCGCCGACGCCGTCCTGCTGGCGCCGTCGAACCCGGTGGTCTCCATCGGCACGATCCTCGGGGTGCCCGGCGTGCGAGAGGCGCTGCTGGGCTCACGGGGGCGCATCGTCGGGGTGTCACCCATCGTCGGCGGCGCGGTCGTGCGCGGGATGGCCGACCGCTGCCTGCCCGTGCTCGGTATCGAGGTCAGCGCGGAAGGCGTCGGCCGGCACTACGGCGCCCGCTCGGACGGCGGGCTGCTCGACGCCTGGCTGGTCGCCCCCGACGACCGGGCCGACGTCCCCGGCGTCGACGTCCGCCAGGTTCCCCTGCTGATGAGCTCCCCCGAGGCGACCGCGAACCTGGCCCGGGCCGCGCTGGACGCCGTCGGTGTCTGAGCTCCCGGGCGGCCTGTCGGTCCTGCCGGTGGCCGGCCTGCCCGAGTTCCGGCCCGGCGACGACCTCGCCGCCGCCGTCGCGGCCGCCGCCCCCTGGCTCGCCGACGGCGACGTCGTCGTCGTCACCTCCAAGGTGGTGTCCAAGGTCGAGGGCCGGCTGGTGCACGTCCCGCCGGGCGCCGACCGGGAGAAGCTGCGACTGCAGGCGGTCGAGGACGAGGCCGTCCGCGTGGTGGCCCGCCGCGGGCCGCTGGCGATCGTGCAGACCCGGCAGGGCTGGGTCGTCGCCGCCGCCGGCATCGATGCCTCCAACGTCGGCCAGGACGCCCTGGTCCTCCTGCCCGAGGACGGCGACGCGTCGGCGCGCGCGCTGCGGGCCCGGCTGGGCGAGCTGCTCGGCGTGGACGTCGCGGTCGTGGTCAGCGACACGTTCGGCCGGACGTGGCGCGAGGGCCTCACCGACGTCGCGGTCGGCGCCGCCGGGATCTCGGCCCTCATCGACTTCCGGGGCGCGGTCGACGGCTTCGGCAACCGCCTGGAGACCACCCGCACGGCGGTGGTCGACGAACTGGCGTCTGCCGCCGACCTGGTGAAGGGAAAGCTCGGCGGCGTCCCGGTCGCCGTGATCAGGGGGCTGACCGCCGTACGACCCACCCCCGACACGGGCACCCGCCCGCTGGTCCGCCTGCCCGCCGACGATCTCTTCCCCTACGGCGCCCGCGACCTGGTGGGCGCCCGCGAGCCCGGCGCCGAGCTCGTCCCGCGCGCCGGCGAGCTCGATGCGGTCGCCGAGGCGTTCCGGATCGCCAGCGCCGCGCTGCCGGAATTCCCGGTGGTGCTGCGCTACGGCGGCGAGGGGGACGGCGTGGTCGACGTCCACCTCACCGACGCGGTGACCACGACGACGGCGATCAACCTCGGCGCGCTGCTGGGCGCCGCGATCGTCCAGCTGCACGCCGAGGGCTGGACGACCCGCTGGGAGCCGGTGGGCACACCGGGCGGCACCTCGCTCGTCGGACGGCTGTGGCTGGGCACCCCGCCGGGCTGACGCGGGCGCGTTCGATAGCGTCCGGGGGGTGGAGATCCGTGAGCTCGCCGTCCCCGACAGCTACGCGCTCGACCTCGTGCCGCACGGGGACTCCCGCGGCCGGTTCACCGAGTGGTACCGGGCCGACGTCCTCGCCGAGGCGACCGGATTCGGCCTGACCCTGGCGCAGGCCAACCACAGCGTCTCCGCCCGTGGCGTGCTGCGCGGGGTGCACTTCGCCCTCGTGCCCCCCGGGCAGGCGAAGTACGTCTACTGCCCGGCCGGGAAGGTGCTCGACGTCATCGTCGACATCCGGGTCGGCTCCCCCACCTTCGGCGTGCACGATGCAGTCGTGCTGGACAGCGAGCAGCCGCGGGCCGTCTACCTGGCCGAGGGCCTCGGGCACGCCTTCGTGTCCCTCGCCGACCACAGCTCGGTCACCTACCTCGTGTCCTCCGGGTACTCCCCGGGCCGCGAGTTCGGCATCAACCCGATGGACCCGGCACTGGACCTGCCCTGGCCGGCCGGCATCGAGTTCGAGTTCTCTGCCAAGGACCAGGCCGCGCCGACCCTGACCGAGGCGGAGGAGCAGGGCCTGCTGCCGACCATGGAGCAGTGCGCCGCCCGCTACGCGGAGCTCCGCGTAGCGGCCTTCTGATCGCTCAGGCGACCTGGAAGGACCGCTTCGACAGCCCCATCATGTAGCCGTCGATGGCGGTCTGCACCGGAGCCTCCGGGTCGGTGGCGGCGCCGAGGGTGATGAACAGCGGGATGTAGTGGTCGACCGTGGGGTGGGCGTACGGCATCCCCGGCGCCTTCGACCGATAGGCGCACAGCTCCTCGACGTCCCCGGTGGCCAGGGCCTGCGCGGCCCAGGTGTCGAAGTCCGCCGACCAGGACGGGGCGACGTTCCCGGTGACCATCTCGCGGGTGATGAACGGCAGTCCGTGGGTCATGAAGCCCGAGCCGATCACCAGGACACCCTCCTGCCTCAGGCTCCGCAGCCGGGCACCCAGCGCCAGCAGCCGGGCCGGGTCCTGGGTGGGCAGGCTCATCTGCAGCACCGGGATGTCGCCGTTCGGGTACATCACCTTCAGCGGCACCCAGGCACCGTGGTCGAGCCCGCGGCCGCGGTGCTCGTGCACCGTCTCGGTGTCGGGCAGCACTGCGAGGACCCGGCGGGCGAGGTCCCCGGCGTCGGGGGTGTCATAGCGCATCGAGTAGTAGCGCGGGGCGAACCCGCCGAAGTCGTACACGGGAGTCGTGTGCGCCGCGGTGCTGGACAGGCTCAGCGGCGCCGACTCCCAGTGCGCGGAGACGATGAGGACGGCCTTCGGCTTGGGCATCGTCTGCGCCCAGGCGAACAGCTGCCGCATCCACTCCGGGTCGTCGAACAGCGGCGGGGCGCCGTGGCTGAGGTACAACGCCGGCAGCGCGCCGTCCTCGGGTGCCCACGGTCGCTGGGCGGCGCTGGCCGCCGCCGCCGCGGGCAGGAACTCATCGAACGCCCCGGCCGGGACGGCAGGGTCGAAGAGGGAGGTCATGACAGGGATCCTTGTCGATGAGGAGGTGGCCGATCAGGAGGTGAACGAGTACGGGCCGAAGCGGCCCCAGACCACCACGGCGGCCAGTACGAGCAGGACGAGGTTGATCGCGATCATCGGGAACTCCTTGTGGCGGGCATGCGTGATCGCGGCCCCTGCCATGAGGACGACCAAACCCACGGCGGCCAGCGGCACGAGCACCGGGACGACGTCGAGAGCCGCCGGCAGGATCAGGCCGATGGCGGCCAACACCTCGACGGCGCCGATGCCCTTGATCACGCCGGGTGAGAAGTCCTCGACCCAGGCCATGGTCGCGCGGAGCTTCTCCTTCGGCTGCGTCAGCTTGGTGAGGCCGGCGGCGAGGAAAGCCAGCGCCAGCACACCGGCGACGATCCAGAGGACGACGTCCATCGAGCACCTGCTCCGTGATCGGGCTCAGCCGTGAATGGTTGAAGCCTCAAGTCATCACGCTAGGACCGTTCGCTTGAAGAGTCAATCAAATGGTGCGACAGTGGCCGCGTGTCGACGACGGGGACCGCCGACGAGCCGCGCTGGCTCGACGACGAGGAGCGCATGACCTGGCTGAGCCTGGCGGGCGTGATGACCCTGCTGCCTGCGGCTCTGGACGCGCAGCTGCAGCGCGACGCGGGCCTCAGCCACTTCGAGTACATGGTCCTGGCGATGCTGTCGGAACGGTCGTCCCGCACGGCGCGGATGAGCGAGCTCGCCGGGCTGGCCAACGGGTCGCTGTCGCGGCTCTCCCACGTCGCCCGCCGCCTGGAGGACCAGGGCTTCCTCGCCCGCCGGGCCTGCCCGGAGGACGGCCGGGTCACCAACGCCGTCCTCACCGACGCCGGCTACGCCAAGGTCGTCGCGACCGCACCCGGCCACGTGGCCGCGGTCCGCCA
>JAOPUS010000370.1 GCA_025963345.1 Blastococcus sp.
GGCGCCGGCGCGACGGAGCCGGGCGACCACTCGACTGAGCACCGCGGTGGCGTCGGCAGACGGCACGGCGCGGTCGTAGACGTCGCCGGCGACGAGCACCACGTCAACGCCCTCCGCGACCACCACGGCGGCCAGGCCGCCCAGCACCTGCTCCTGCTCGGCGAGCAGGTCGGTGCCGTGCAGCGATCGGCCGATGTGCCAGTCGGAGGTGTGCAGGAGGCGCATGGTCGGGACGGTAGGTCGCGCTACCGACAGAACCGCTCCGGACGCGCCGTGACGGACCGGTCCAGGGTCGGCGACCGGGTCACGGAGGCGGCTGTGGCGAGGTGGAGCGGTGACCGCTGTAGTACTCGCCGACGTACCCGGCACTCTCCTGAGCCCGCCGGTCGGCGTCCTCCTCGACCATGAAGTTGAGCAACTGCTGGACGCCCTCGCTGTCGGGGATCTGCTTGAGCACCGTGGCGCCGCTGTCGCCGGCGGACTCGATGGTCAGCGTCCCCGAGTTGATGATCCGGTCCCACAGCGTCTGCCGGTAGGAGACGTCGGTGATCCGCGAGAGCCCGATGTCGCGGCCGCGGCGGGACATGATGCCCTCGCGGAACAGCAGCCGGTGGGTGGTGATCACGTAGTGGGTCGTCCGCCACCGCAGCAAGGGCACCAGGACGAACACGAGCAGCAGGACGACGGCGAACGCGAGGATCAGCATCCGGTAGACGCCCTGCTGCCGGCCGGCCGGGATCGCCGCCATCCCGAACGACCCACCGCCGACCACGACGAGGAACCACACGACCGGCCAGAAGAGGGTCAGCCAGTGGGGGTGCAGGTGCCGTGCGACCTCTTCGTCCTCCGCCAGCAGCTTGTCCGGGTACGGCATGGATCAAGGATGACGCACCCGGACAGGTCAGTCAGCCCTCTCCGGACACGCGTAGGCAACGACCGCCCACGGCCGTCACACCCGCCGCACGTGCCGCACGTCCCCCGAGGCGAGCTCGACCGTGCCGTTCGTCGTCGAGACCACCAGCCGCCCGTCCCAGTCGACCGCCTGCGCCGTCCCCTCCAGCGTCGAACCGTCCGGAAGGCTCACGACCACGTCGGTGCCGACGGTGGACGACCAGGCCAGATAGTCCTGAGCGAGGCCGGAGGCGACCGGGTCCCCGAGGGCTTCGGTCCAGCGGCGGTAGCGCTTCTCCACGGCACGGAGGAACGCCAGCAGCACGGGGCCGCGGTCGACCGGCGCACCGAGCACCCGGGAGAGCGACGTGCCGGTGTCGGGCAGTTCCGGGGTGGTCGTGGAGACGTTGAGGCCGACCCCGACGACGACCGCTGTCCCACTGCCCTCCGCGAGGATGCCGGCGAGCTTGCGGCCGTCGCCGGCCAGCAGGTCGTTCGGCCACTTCAGCGACGCACGCACGCCGGTCACCTCGCCGACCGCCTCGGCCAGCGCCACTCCTGTCAGCAACGGCAGCCAGCCCCGGCGGGCGGCCGGGACATCGGGGCGCAGCAGGAAGGACACGGTGATGCCGGCCCGCGGCGGCGACGTCCAGACCCGGTCCAGCCGGCCCCGGCCGGCGACCTGGTGCTCCGCGACGAGCACCGCACCCTCCGGCGTCTCCTCCCCGGTCGCGGCGACGAGCGCGGCGTTGGTGGACCCGATCTCCGGCACCACCTCGAGGCTCCGCCACAGGGAGCTGTCCCGCGTGAGGGCGGCCTCCAGCGCCGGTCCGTCGAGCGCGGGGCGGTCCAGATCCGACCAGGGGGATGAGGGGTCGTCAGGCACTCCCTTACGCTACGGCCCGTGAGCGCCGCTGAGTTGGAGAACGCCGGGGAGCACGTCCCCGACGACATCGACATCCACACCACCGCCGGGAAGCTGGCCGACTTCGAACGACGCGTGCAGGAAGCCACCCATGCGGGGTCCGAGCGCGCCATCGAGAAGCAGCACGCCGCGGGGAAGATGACTGCGCGCGAACGCATCGAGGCACTGCTCGACCCGGGCTCGTTCACCGAGTTCGACGAGTTCGCCCGGCACCGGTCGACGAACTTCGGCATGGGCGACAAGCGCCCCTTCGGTGACGGCGTCGTCACCGGCTACGGCACCGTCGACGGCCGGCCGATCGCGATCTTCTCCCAGGACGTCACCGTCTTCGGCGGCAGCCTCGGCGAGGTGTACGGCGAGAAGATCGTCAAGATCCTCGACTTCGCCGTGAAGAACGGCTGCCCGATGATCGGGATCAACGAGGGCGGCGGCGCGCGCATCCAGGAGGGCGTGGTCTCCCTCGGCCTCTACGGCGAGATCTTCCAGCGCAACGTGCACGCCTCCGGCGTCATCCCGCAGATCTCCCTGGTGATGGGCCCGGCCGCCGGTGGGCACGTCTACTCCCCCGCGCTGACCGACTTCATCGTGATGGTCGACAAGACCAGCCAGATGTTCATCACCGGTCCCGACGTCGTGAAGACCGTCACCGGTGAGGAGGTCACCCTCGAGGAGCTCGGCGGCGCGCGCACGCACAACACCAAGTCCGGGGTGGCCCACTACCTGGCCGAGGACGAGGCCGACGCCCT
>JAOPUS010000377.1 GCA_025963345.1 Blastococcus sp.
TGCCCGCCTGCACCATCGCGTGCATCACGCCCCCGGTGAGGACGCCGGACTTCACCGCCGCGGCGATCGAGCCCTCCCGGCGGATCGTGTTGATCGCCCGGATGTGGTGCTCGTGGCCGTGCGGCACGCCCGAGCCCTTGGCCAGGTCGACGCCGAGCGAGGTCCCGTACAGGGACGACTCGATGTCGTGGGTGGCCAGCGCGTTGCCGGCGAAGAGGACGTCGACGTAGCCGGCGTTCACGAGACGGACCATCGCCGGTGAGGCGCCGGTGTGGACCACCGCGGGGCCGCCCACCCACAGGATCCGCTGCCCGGCCGCCTTGACCTCGCGCATGCGCTCGGCGATCTGGCGGACCAGCAGCGCCTGGGGCTTCTCGCTCGACACCGCCGAGGACATGAAGCCGAAGTCGTCCTCCTCGCCGCGGGGAGCCGCCGGGGGCAGCTCGACGCGCACGCCGTGGGCGCCGCACACCACCGTGTCACCGGCTCGCACGTCGCTGACCGGCACGGTGTCGACGACCGGTCGGCCGCCCTCCTCGGTGACGACGAGGCCGCAGTCCATCTCCGGCTGCCGCACCCGCAGCCACTCCCGGTCGAGCCGGACGAGGGTCTCCAGGTTGGTCGTCGAGTAGAAGTCGTCGGGGAAGACGCCGTCGGCCGGCGCGGGACGAGTGGCGGCGGTGCCGGGGTCGACGGCGTTGGCGCCGTGGATCTGCACGCGCATGAGGATCCGGTCCAGCAGCTCGGCCTCGTCTGCGCTGATCTCCACCAGCGCCCGCGACGCGTCCGCGTGCTGGCGGCCCAGATCCAGGCTCTCGATGCGGTAGTCGCCGCCGTACTCCAGGACGTCGTCGAGGACCCGGGCGAGGATCCCGGTGTCCATCAGGTGCCCGGTGAGGGTGACGGTCTCTGCGTGGCGGGTCGGGGAGCTCACGGCCCGAACGCTATGGCACGTGTCGTCCTCCGGACGACACCATCACTTCGTCGTCCTCCGGGCGACACCGCGGCCAGGTGCCGTTCCCAACCTGCGCCGGTTCGTCGCCGCTGCGCGGAACCCTCCGGGCCCCACTCGCGACGACACCCTTCGGGCGCGCCCTCACACCACCGCGCCGTCGTCGCCGTCGTCGTCCGACCGGTCCCGCATCCGCGACACCAGCATCGCGACGCCACCGGCGATCGCGGCCACGCCGAGGATCAGGCCGACGTCGGTGGACAGCCGGAGCACTCCGGGCGCGCCGACGAGCAGCACGCCCAGGGCCACGAGCAGGACGGCGTACAGCGAGGCGGGGGTCGGGACGGGTAGCGGCGGGGGCGGCGGGGGTTCGTAGTGCTCGTCCGGGCGGTCGAGGATCGGCACCTCGTGCGGGGCCGGCGGGGGTGCCACGGACGGCGGGTCGTCGACGACGTTGCGGCCGTGCTCGGCCTCGAAGGCGGCGACGATCCCCGCCCACTCGGCGTCCTCGTCCACGTTCCGACGGACGACGGCCCGCTCGGGCCCCCGAGCCGGCTCCGGCCGCTGTTCCTGGGGTCCGGCGGGGTCGGGTGTCTCGGCGCCGGCCGGGAGGTGGTCGTCGACGACGCTGCGGGCCTCGGCGCGGCGGGCACGGTCGACGAAGAGCCGGTCCGACGGCGGACTGGGCAGGCTCACCGATCGCGTGTAGGGCTCGACGTCGGCGGAGGGCTCCAGGTAGGCGGCGATGCCGACGGCATGGAGCAGATCGAGCAGGTGCTCGCCGATCCGGGGATCGACGTCGCGCAACGGGCTCCAGAGCGAGGCGTCCAGCCCGTTGTCCCGCCGTCCCCGGCGCCCCGTCACCGGGTCTCCGCGGCGGGGCTCTCCGCCGGGGGCTCGGTCGTTACGTGCGCACGGATCCAGTCGACCGAGCCCGAGAAGATCGCCGGGGCGTCGTTGTCGAGCGTGGCGACGTGGTAGCTGTCTCGGAGCACGACCTCGGTCGTGTCGGTGCTGGAGATCCCGTCCAGCAATACCTGCGTGTTGATCGGCTCGACGACGTGGTCCTCGGCGCTGTGGAAGACGATCACCGGCGTGGTGACCCGGGCGAGGTCGCCGCGGGTGGCGGCCCAGAGCTGACGCAGCTGCATCATCGCCCGGGTCGGCAGCTTGGGGTAGGCCAGCTCGGTGACGCCGGGTTTCTTGATGTCGCTGGCGATCGGGGCCCAGCTGCCGGTGATCTTGGCGATCATCGGCAGCAGCTTCGCGTCCATCCGCTGCGTGAGCAGGGCCGGGTTGACCAGCACCAGCCCGGCGACGTCGTCCGGCCGGACCTCGGCCAGCCGGGTGGCCAGCGTGCCGCCCATCGACAGGCCGGCGACGAACACGCGGTCGCACTCGGCGGCGAGGGCGTCGAAGGCGTCGCCCACGGCCGTCGTCCACTGGTCGTGCGTGCTGGTGTTGCAGTCCTGCCAGCGGGTGCCGTGACCGGGCAGCAGCGGGCAGCGGACGGCGAAGCCCTCGGCCGCGAGATGCTCACCCCACGGCCGCATGCTCATCGGGGTGCCGGTGAACCCGTGGACCAGCAGGACGCCGGTGCGCCCGTCGGGCCCGTCTCCGCCGGGGAAGGCGAACGGCTCGGCTCCGCTCATGACGTCGGTGGGCACGGTCGGTCCAGGCACGGGGGTCCTCCTCGGGCCGGCGGCGGCGCCGATCGGCAGGGCATCAGGAAGTTCACAGGAGTAGCCGATTGTCCATCGGCCGTCGTGCTACCTAGTCTGGCAGCTCACGAGGGAGGCGTGTTGTTCTACTGGTTCCTCAAGTTCATCGCGATCGGTCCGGTGGCCCACGCCGTCTTCCGTCCGCGCGCCGAAGGCACGGAGCACGTGCCGGACAGCGGTGCGGCGATCCTGGCGAGCAATCACCTGTCGGCCGCCGACTGGATCCACATGCCGCTGTCGCTCAAGCGCCGGGTGACCTTCCTCGCCAAGGCCGAGTACTTCACCGGCACCGGCATCAAGGGCGCCCTGCAGCGGGCGTTCTTCTCCGGCGCCGGCCAGGTGCCGATCGACCGGTCCAGCGCCTCGGCCGCGGAGGACGCGATCCAGACCGGGCTGCGCATCCTGCACGAGGGCAAGGTGCTCGGCATCTACCCGGAGGGCACCCGTTCGCCGGACGGCCGCCTGTTCCGCGGCAAGACCGGCGTCGCACGGATGACGCTGGAGACCGGCGCCCCGGTCATCCCCGTCGCGATGATCTACAGCAGCAAGAAGCTGCCGTTCGGGAAGACGATCCCCCGGGTCGAGGTGCGCTTCGGCAAGCCGCTGGACTTCTCGCGCTACGAGGGCCTCTCGGGTGACCGCTTCGTCGAGCGGTCCATCACCGACGAGATCATGTACGAGATCATGACGCTGTCGGGCCAGGAGTACGTCGACGTCTACGGCGCGACGGTGAAGAAGTCGATGGACGCCACCGGGTCCAGCGCCCCCGAGGTGGTCGCCCAGCTGCAGCCGCCGCCGGAGGAGTCCGCCGACCGCACCCCGACGTCCCTCGCCGGTTAGGCCCCGTCCCGGGTCCCGCCCTGAGCTTGCGAAGGGTGGGGAGGACGGGGTCCTTCTTCAGTGGTTCGCGAGGCGGTCGAGGACGTCGCGCAGCAGGGTGAGCAGCTCTTCCCGTGTCATCGTCGGCTCCCGCGTCCACTGACCGACGAGGTCCTCGGTGAACGCGAACCAGGCCAGCACCAGCTGCCGGCGCAGCGCGTCGTCCGGCAGGCCCAGCGCCTCCAGAGCGACGTCCACCAGCCGGCTGCGGGTCTCCTCGTAGACCTCGGCCACCCAGGGATCACCACCGGCCGCGCCGCGCACGAACGCCAGATGCGTCTCCCGGAAGGTCTCGACCCAGCTCACGTAGCGGTCGAGCATCCCGGTGACCCGTTCCTCGGGCGGGGTGCCCGGGCGGGGGAGCAGGTGCTCCCAGAGGAGGTCGGCGGCCGCGCGGGTGACGGCGGTGTAGTAGTCGCGCTTGGTGGCGAAGTAGTGGAACAGCAGGCTGCGGCTGATGCCCGCCCGGCGGGCCACCTCGTCGATGGTCAGCTCCTGGACCGGCGTCGTCGGTAGCAGCTCCAGCCCGATCTGCACCAGCTGTGCCCTCCGGTCACCCGCCGTGCGCCGCAGGCGGGCCGGCTCGGGAGCGGAGGAGGCGGTCACCGGCCCATCATGCGGCCGCCCGATCGGCGGCCGCGGCGGCCAACAGCCGCTCGATCGCGTCGGTGACCAGCCGCGGGCGCTCCTGGGTCAACATGTGCCCGGTCCGCTCGACGACGTGCAGCACGGCATCGGGCAGCACGTCGGCCATCTGTCGGCTGTGCCGCTTCGGGGTCAGCTTGTCGCTGTCGCCGACCAGGATCTCGACGGGGACGTTCGTCAGCGCCGCGAGCTCCTGACGCTTGTCGTGCTCACCCAACGCCGGCAGGAACACGGTGAAGGCCCGGACGGTCGAGGCATGCATGATCTCGGCCCCGGCCAGCACCATCTCCTCGGAGGCATCGGCGCCGTAGAGGAGGTCGCGGACCATCTTCTGGTGCCGGGGGTGACCCGGGGGCAGCAGCCGGCGTATCCGCTCGATGGCCCGTGCCCCCGCCAGGGCCACCGTGAGCGCGCCCGGCGTCAGCCGCTGGCGGATCTTCTCGGCCCGGTTGCGCGGCTCCGGGTTGAGATCGCCGGCCGACGTCGACACCAGAGCCACGCCGCGGACGCGGTCGCCGAACAGCTGCGGGCGAGCGGCGGCCAGGCACATGATCGTCATGCCGCCCATCGAGTGGCCGCCCAGCACCACCGGCCCGGCCGGGGCGAGCTGGTCCAGCACCTCGCCGAGGTCGTGCCCGAGCTGGTCGATGGAGATGGGGGCTACATCGGGAGCGCTGCCCCAGGTCGAGCGCCCGTGCCCCCGCTGGTCGTAGCGGACGAGCCGCAGGTCGCCGCTGGCGATCCGGGGGGCGAGCAGGTCGGCGACGTCGTCCCAGGCTGCCTGGGCCAGCGTCCAGCCGTGGGCCAGGACGAGGGTGACCGGGGCGTCGCCGGATCCGTCGATCGTGGCGTGCAGTTCGGCGCCGTCGGGGGTCCGGACGGCGGCGACCCGCCGCCAGACGTTCGAGGTCGTCGCGGTCGAGGGCGCTGCGGCGGTCACGCGGCCACCTCCGGGGTGTGGGTCGGGGCGGTGGCGGGGATGCCGACGTAGTTCTCCCGGTCGAGCTTGCGGGTGAGCTTGCGGAACCGGAACGTGAAGTCGGGCCAGAGCGTGGTGTTGTGCCCGTGCTTGTCGAGGTACCAGCTGGCGCAGCCGCCGGCCATCCACACGGTGCCCTTCGACTTCTCGGCGATCAGCTCCCGGTAGGACTCCTGGGCCGCCGCCGTCGTCTCGAGCACGGCCAGGCCCTCGGCGTCCATGGTCTGCAGCGCGTCGTCGACGTAGGCGACCTGCGACTCGATCATGTAGACCATCGAGGTGTGCCCGACCCCGACGTTGGGGCCGACCAGCAGGAACATGTTCGGGAAGCCGGCGACGGTGCTGCTGCGGTTGCTCACCATGCCGTCGGACCACACCTCGGCGAGCGTTCGTCCACCGCGACCGCAGATCTTCTCGGCGATCGGCAGGTCGGTCACGTGGAAGCCGGTCGCCAGCACGATCGTGTCGGTCGGGCGCTCCACGCCGTCCCGGTCGACGATCGAGTGCTCCCGGATCTCGGCGATCCCGGCGGTGACGAGTTCGGCGTTGGGGGCGGCGACGGCGGGGAAGTAGTCGTTGCTGATCAGGATCCGCTTGCAGCCGATCGTGTAGTCCGGCGTCAACGCTGCCCGGAGCCGCGGGTCGCGGACCTGGCGGTGCAGGTGGGCGCGGGCGAGCTTGGCGACCGGCTTGAGGAAGCGGCGGCGCTTGGCCAGGCCGATGACCAGGAACTCGCGGAACAGGTACAGCGCGGAACGGACGGCCTTCTGCAGGCCCGGGACGAACCGGTAGAGCAGGCGCATCAGCGGCTTCACGGGGTGGTCGGTGCGGGGGACCACCCAGGCCGGCGTCCGCTGGTAGACCGCGATGCTGTCGACGAGGGGCTGGATGGCCGGCACCACCTGGATGGCGGAGGCGCCGGTGCCGATGACGGCGACCTTCTCGCCGGCGAGGTCGTGCGAGTCGTCCCAGCGGGCGGAGTGCATCACCGTCCCGGCGAAGTCGGACAGGCCCGGGATGTCGGGGTAGGTCGGGTCGGCCAGGGCGCCGGCGGCGGACACGAGCACCTGGGCGCGGAACTCGCCGGCCGTCGTCCGGACCTGCCAGCGCCGGGACGCGTCGTCCCACCGGGCCGAGGTGACGTCGGCGCCGAAGACGCAGTGCTCGCGGACGCCGAAGCGGTCGGCGGTGGCCTGCAGGTAGGCCTGGATCTCCGGCTGCTCGGAGTAGGAGCGCGGCCAGTCCGGGTTGGGGGCGAAGGAGAACGAGTAGAGGTTGGACTGCACGTCGCAGGCCGCGCCGGGATAGGTGTTGTCCCGCCAGGTGCCGCCGACGTCGTCGGCCCGCTCGAGGACGACGAAGTCGTGCTCGCCCCGCTGCCGGAGGGCAACGGCCATGCCGAGGCCGGCGAAGCCGGACCCGATGATCGCCACGCGTACCTCACGGACACCGGCGGCGGCCGCCGTGGGCGCGGCGGCAGGTTGGGTCTCGAGCGTGCTGGTCACCGATCGGCTCCTTCGCAGATCCCGGCTTGCTGAGCAGTGCTCAACAAGCTACAACGGGTTCCGAGCAGTGCTCAATTCGAGCGCTCGGATCGTGGGGAGCAATCGGTGGCGCGTCGTAGCCCGACATCTCTGGCCGGCAAGTCCGTCCTCATCACCGGAGCCGCTCGTGGCATCGGCGCCGAGCTGGCCCGCAGGGCGGCCGCCCGGGGGGCACGCGTGGCCCTCGTCGGGCTGGAGCCGGAGCGGCTCGCCGCGGTGGCCGACGAGCTCGGCCCCGAGCACCTCTGGGTGGAGGCCGACGTCACAGACCCCGAGGCGCTGAAGGCTGCGGTGCAGCGCACCGTCGAGACGTTCGGCGGGCTGGACATCGCCGTGGCCAATGCCGGCATCGCGCCGCTGACGACCGTCTACACGGCGTCGGCGCACTCCCTGTCGCGGACGATCGAGGTCAACCTGATCGGGTCGATGCTCACCGCGCACGCGGCGCTCCCCGAGATCGCCGAGCGGAAGGGCCACATCCTGCTGATCAGCTCGGCGGCGGCGTTCACCGTGCTGCCGGGCATGAGCGCCTACTGCGCGGCCAAGGCCGGGCTCGAGCGGTTCGGCGACGCGCTGCGGCTGGAGGTGGCCCACCGGGGGGTGACCGTCGCCAGCGCCCACCCGACCTGGATCGACAACGACCTCGTCCGAGACACGGAGGCGGCGCTGCCGACCTTCGCCAAGACCCGCAAGCAGCTCCCCGGGCCGCTGGGGGCCTATACGTCGGTCGAGGTCTGCGCCCAGGCGCTCGTGGAGAACATGGAGACCCGCGGCCGCCGGGTGTTCGTCCCGGGGTCGGTCGGCGTCGTCTCCGCACTGCGTCAGCTGGTCACCGGGGTGCTCGCCGAGAAGGTGGCGATGAAGGTGTCCGCGAAGCGGGTGCCGCAGCTGGAGCGCGACATCGCTGCGCTCAACGGCCAGGAGTTCGGCAAGAACTCGATCGGCTCCCAGGCGAAGAAGCCCGCCGCCTGACACGCTGTGCGGCCATGTCAGAGAACGCCATGTCCGAGAACAGGGCGACCGTGGAGACCTACCTCGACGGCTTCCGCAGGAACGACCACGTGCAGATCCTGTCCTGCCTCACCGACGACATCGAATGGACCGTCTTCGGCGCGTTTCAGCTCACCGGCAAGCGGGACTACGACGAGGCCATCGAGGGGCCGGGGTTCACCGGTCCGCCGCGGCTCGACGTCGTGCGCATGGTGGAACAGGGCGACGTGGTGATGGCCGAGCTGACCGGCGAGGTCACCCGCGACACCGGCGAGGTGATGCGCATGTCCATGGCGGAGGTCTTCGTTCTGCGGGAGGGCAAGATCGCCGAGCGTCGGGCGTGGGTCGTACCGCTCACGGAGAACGACTACCGCTAGTCCGACAGCCGGTCACGGGGCCGAGGTGATGACGTACTGCGCCTCTCCTCCGTCGCTGGGAACGGAAGCGCAGCCCAGCCTGCTCGAGGACCCGCACCGAGCTTGAGTTCGCGAGGTCGACGCCGGCGACGACCTCGGTGACGCCCGGCAGACGCCCACGACCAGGGCGCCCACCCGTGCAGGCGCCGTCCCGTCGTGACCGCGGCGACGTGCTCGGCGGTGATCCCGCGCAGGAGCAGGCGCTCCGTGGTCAGCTCCGCCATGGGTCGCCGCCTCAGCTGGTCCAGTGGCCGGCGCGGGGGAGGGCGTTGCGCCAGCGGTCGTGCCGGCCGTCGTCCCGGCGTCCTTCCTCGGGTTCGAACCGCCGATCCAGTGCCCAGGTCGCGGACAGTTCGTCGGTACTGCCCCAGACCCCGGTGCCGAGACCGGCGAGGAAGGCCGCGCCCAGCGCGGTCGTCTCGGTGACCACCGGACGGCGGACCGGCACACCGAGCTGATCGGCCTGCAGCTGCATGAGCAGGTCGTTCGCGCTCGCCCCGCCGTCCGCCGACAGCTCGGGGACCTCGAGTCCGGCCTCGGTGATCATCACGTCGACGACGTCGCGGACCTCGAACGAGATGGCCTCGAGGGTGGCGCGCGCCAGGTGGGCGCGGGTGGTCCCGCGGGTGATTCCGACGATCGCGCCGCGCGCGTGCGGGTCCCAGTGCGGTGCGCCCATGCCGGTGAGCGCCGGCACGAACACGACGTCGCCGGAGTCGGGGACCGTGCGGGCCAGTCCCTCGATCTCGGCGGCGGAGTGGATCAGCCCGAGCCCGTCGCGCAACCACTGCACGGCCGCGCCGGTCACGAAGATCGCGCCCTCGAGGGCGTAGACCAGACCGTCGCCGATGTCCCACGCGACCGTCGTCAGCAGGCCGGCGTCGGAGCGCACGGGCGTGGACCCGGTGTTGGTCAGCACGAACGAGCCCGTGCCGTAGGTGCACTTGCTCATCCCGGGGGAGTAGCAGGCCTGCCCGAACAGCGCCGCCTGCTGGTCGCCGGCGATCCCGGCGATCGGGAGCGCGAGCCCCAGGAACGAGTCGGGGTCGGTGGTGTCGACGACGCCTGAGCTGGGCACCACCTCGGGCAGCGCCGAACGAGGCACGTCGAACAGGTCGCACAGCTCGTCGGACCAGGTGCCCTTCCCGAGGTCGTAGAGCAGCGTGCGGCTGGCGTTGCTCGGGTCGGTGACGTGCGCGGCGCCGCCGGTGAGCCGCGCGATCACGTAGGAGTCGACGGTGCCCAGGGCCAGGGAGCCGTCCCGGACGCCGGCCCACAGTTGCGGCTCGTGCTCGGCCAGCCAGGCGTACTTGGTGCCGGTGAAGTAGGGGTCCAGACGCAGGCCGGTGAGCTCGCTGACCCGCTCCTCGACGCCGTCGGAGCGCAGCCGGTCGCAGATGGCGGTGGTCCGACGGTCCTGCCAGACGATCGCCGGCCGGGGGGAGTGCAGCGTGCGCCGGTCCCACACGACCGCGGTCTCGCGCTGGTCGGTGATCCCGATGCAGGTCGGCTGCGCGTCGGTGCGGGCCAGGGCCTCGCGGCAGGCCGCGACGGTCGCCGTCCAGATGTCGTCGGGCTCGTGCTCCACCCAGCCGGGCCGGGGGAACAGCTGCGCGAACTCCCGGTAGCCGCGGCAGAGCACACCGCCGTCCTCGCCCACGACCAGCGCGGTGACCCCGGTGGTGCCTGCGTCGATCGCGAGTACCGGCATGAGCGCGAACCTATCCGGCCGACGACAGCCTCGGGAGCATCGCAGCGAGGAACGAGCGACGAGCGGACCGGGGCGCGGAGTCGGCCCGGCAGCGCCGCATACCGTGGCCTGCGTGCGGCGCTTCTTCTACGACACCGAGTTCATCGAGGACGGCACGACGATCGACCTGGTCTCGATCGGCGTCGTCGACGAGACCGGGCGCGAGTTCTACGCCGTCAGCACGGAGTTCGACCCGGGGAAGGCGATTCCCTGGGTGCGGCGCAACGTGCTCGACCAGCTGCCCTCACCGGCGGACAAGGCCTGGCGCAGCCGGCAGCGGATCCGCGACGACCTGCTGTCCTTCCTCACCGCACCCGGTGAGGAGATCGAGCTGTGGGCCTGGTTCGGCGCCTACGACCACGTCGCGCTCTGCCAGCTGTGGGGTCCGATGACCGCGCTGCCGCGGCCGATCCCGCGGTTCACCCGGGAGTTGCGGCAGCGCTGGGACGACCTCGACCAGCCGCTGTTGCCGCCCAAGCCGGCCGGGACGCACGACGCGCTCGTCGACGCCCGTTACAACCTGGCCCGCTGGCAGGCGATGGAGGTCCAACGGCCGCGGTGACGTGCATCAGTCCCGCACCGGCTCAGTCCGCCCGCGCGGGCGTGGGGGTGAACGTGACCGGGAGCTCGCGCAGGCCGCGGAGCACGCCGCCGCCGGTCCACCGCAGCTGGTCCTCCGGGGTGGCGAGGGTCAGGTCCGGCAGCCGGGCCAGCAGCGCGGCGAACGCGACCTGCCCCTCCAGCCGCGCCAGCGGAGCGCCCAGGCAGTAGTGCACGCCGTGCCCGAAGGCCAGGTGTCCCGGATCGGTGGCGTCGACGTCGAGCCGGTCGGGGGCGGGGAAGCGGTGGGGGTCCCGGTCGGCCGACGCGATGGCGAGCAGGACCATGTCCCCGCGCGGGATCCGCACCCCGCCGATCTCCATGTCCTCCAGGGCGTAGCGGGTGAGCCCGGGGTTGACCGGGCCGTCGAAGCGGAGCAGCTCCTCGATCGCCTGCGGCACCAGTGACGGGTCGGCGCGCAGCCGGTCCAGCTGGTCGGGGTGGCGCAGCAGGGCCAGCGTGCCGTTGCCGATGAGGCTGACCGTGGTCACGTACCCGGCGATCAGCAGCAGGAAGGCCATCGCCAGGAGCTCCTGCGCGTCGAGCCGCTCGCCCTCGTCGGTCACCTCCACCAGGTCGGTGAGCAGGTCGTCCGCGGGGTGGGCTCGCTTGTCGGCGACCAGATCGGCGAGGTAGCCGTGCATCCGCTCGCGGGCCGCCGTCATGCGCGCCATGTCGCTGCCGATGTGGAACGGCCGGTCCAGCATCTCGTCGGTCCAGATCCGGAAGCGGTCCCGGTCGGACTCCGGGACGCCGAGCAGCTCCCCGATCACGGTGACGGGCAGGGGCAGCCCGAACTCACCGACCAGTTCGGCGGTGCCCCGGGGGGTGATCCGGTCGAGCAGCTCGTCGGTGATCTCCTGGATCCGAGGCCGCAGAGCCTCCACCCGGCGGGCGGTGAAGGCCTTGGACACCAGCCGGCGCAGTCGGGTGTGCTCCGGCGGATCCGTGCCGATCATGCTGCGGCTGAGGAAGTCTCCGCGCATGACCTCGGTCAGGGCAGTCGCGTGGTGCGGGTCGTTGCTCAGCCGCGGGTCGGACAGCGCCGCCAGGACGTCGTCGTACCGCGTGACCATCCACACGGGCAGGCCCATGCGCATGTCGACGCGGCGCACCGGGCCGCTCTCCCGCAGCGCGGCGAGGGCAGGGTGCGGGTCGGCCAGGACGGCGGGGTCTGCCAGTGGTGTGACCGGCTCGGTCATGATCGTCTTCTCTCCGAGACGAGGCCCCCGTGGGACACCCCGAGCGTCGCACCGTTCCGCCGCGGTTGTGCGCGTCGCCACGTCTCCGCTCACCGATGACGTGGAGACGCGCACAACAACGCTGGCGGTCAGAACATCTGGCGCAGGTGCGCCCAGTCCTCGGGATGCCGGCGGAGGTGCTCGGCCACGGTCAGGGCCGGGTGCCCGGTGAGCGACGGGACGACGTCGGTGACGGTCGAGAGCTCACCCGCGGCGATCGCGAGGTAGCTGGTCACCCAGCCCTCGATCTCCCAGTCCGGATGACCGGACGGGCGCCGGGTGGCCCACGCCTCCTCGACCGTCTGCGGCCGGTATTCGGTGGGGACACCGGTGACCTCGGTGAGCACCCGGGCGGCGTCGGCCATCGACAGCGCCTCGGGTCCGGTCACGTCCAGGGCCTGCCCGTCGAACCGGCCGGAGTCGTCCAGGAGGACGGCGGCGCCGACGTCGGCGAGGTCGTCGCGCGAGACGAAGCTGGTGCGGCCGTCGCCTGCCGGGGCGGCGATCACCGCCCGCCCGTCCTCCGGCGTGGCGAAGAAGGGCACGAAGTCGGCGTACATGCTGTGCCGGAGGAAGGTGAAGCGGACGCCGCTCTCCCGGATGCGGTCCTCGGTGGCCGCGTGCTGCCGGACCAGCGTGAAGACGGCGTCGTGCCTCGCACCGAGGAAAGAGGTGTAGACGATCCGCTGCACGCCGGCGGCCACCGCCGCGTCGACGGCGTCGAGGTGCTGCTGCAACCGGTCCTCGGCCTCCGCCGCGGAGACCAGGTACAGCGTGTCCACGCCCGTCAGCGCGCCCTGCAGCCCCGCTCTGTCGGCGTACCCGCCGGGATTGGCCACGACCTCGGCGCCGGGCAGTTCGGGGGCGCGAGCGGGGTCGCGCACGACCAGCCGGAGGGGGACGTCGCCAGCCGCGCCCAGCCGGGCCGCGACCCGCCCGCCGAGTGTTCCGGTGGCTCCTGTGACGGCGATCATGCTGTACCTGCATGGGGCGTTGTGGCCTGCGGCATCATGACGCCGTCCAACCTCGTCCCGCCCCGACTCCTTCCCGGAGGAACCTCATGCGTATCGGCATCCTGACCGGCGGCGGCGACTGCCCCGGCCTCAACGCCGTCATCCGGGCGGTCGTCCGCAAGGGGATCGCTGAGCACGGCGACGAGATCATCGGGTTCCGGGACGGGTGGCGGGGGGTGCTGGAGGCCGACACCGTGCCGATGGACCTGCACGCCGTCCGCGGGATCCTGCCGCGCGGCGGCACGGTGCTCGGCACCTCCCGCACCAATCCCTACGCCATGGACGGCGGGCAGGAGCGCGTGCTGGCCACCCTCGAGCGGCTGGGCATCGACGCCCTGATCCCGATCGGCGGCGAGGACACCCTCGGGGTTGCGACCCGCCTGGCCGACGCCGGCGTCGGTGTCGTCGGCGTCCCCAAGACGATCGACAACGACCTGGACTCCACCGACTACACGTTCGGCTTCGACACGGCCGTGGGCGTGGCGATGGAGGCCATCGACCGGCTGCACACCACCGGCGACAGCCACCACCGCACGCTCGTGGTCGAGGTGATGGGCCGTCATGCGGGCTGGATCGCGCTGCACGCCGGGATGGCCGGAGGCGCGAACGTGATCCTGATCCCGGAGAACCCCTTCGACGTCGACGGCGTCGTCGCCCATTGTCAGCACCGGTTCGACTCCGGCTACTCGCCGATCATCGTCGTCTCCGAAGGTGCTAGCCCCAAGGACGGCGACCTGAGCCTGTCCACCGGCGAGAAGGACACCTTCGGCCACGTGCGCCTCGGCGGCATCGGGGCTGCGCTCGCCTCGCTGATCGAGGAGCGGACCGGCCGGGAGGCGCGGGCCGTCGTGCTCGGGCACATCCAGCGTGGGGGCACGCCGTCGGCGTTCGACCGGGTCCTGGCCACGCGGTTCGGCCTCGCGGCTGTCGACGCCGTGCACGACGGGCAGTCGGGGGTCATGGTCGCGCTGCGCGGGACCGACATCGTGCGGGTGCCGCTGAGCGCGGCCACTGCGCAGCTGAAGCTCGTGCCCGCCGAGCGGTACGCCGAGGCGGAGGTCTTCTTCGGGTAAGGGTCTTCGGGTGATCGGGGAGACCGCCGTACCCTCAGGGTTGTGAGCCTCCCCGAACCTGCTGAGCTGGTCCCCGGTCTGGACCGGTGGCGGGACCTTCCCGCTGCCCAGCAGCCGCAGTGGCCCGACCGGCCCGCCCTCGACGCCGTCCTCGACACGCTCTCGACCGTGCCGCCCATCGTGGCGCCTGCCGAGATCGACTCGTTGCGGGCCCAGCTCGCCGATGTTGCGCTGGGCAAGGCGTTCCTGCTCCAGGGTGGCGACTGCGCCGAGACCTTCGACCTCAACACCGAGCCGCACCTGCAGAGCACCACGCGGACGCTGCTGCAGATGGCCGTCGTCCTCACCTACGGCGCCAGCGTGCCGGTGGTGAAGGTCGGCCGGGTCGCCGGCCAGTACGCCAAGCCGCGCTCGTCGGACACCGACGCCCTCGGCCTGCCGTCCTACCGCGGTGACATGGTCAACTCGCTCGAGCCCGTGCTCGAGAAGCGGATCCCCGACCCGTACCGGCTGGTGCGGGCCTACGCGAACTCCGCCGCCGCGATGAACATGATCCGGGCCTACGCCCGCGGCGGTCTGGCCGACCTGCACGCGGTGCACGACTGGAACAAGGACTTCGTCGCCAACTCCCCGGCCGGCGTCCGCTACGAGGTCATCGCCCGCGAGATCGACCGGGCGCTGGCGTTCATGAAGGCCTGCGGCATCGATGACGCCGCGCTGCGCGGGGTCGAGCTCTACAACAGCCACGAGGCGTTGATCCTCGACTACGAGCGCGCGCTGCTGCGCGTGCACGAGGGCAAGGCCTACGCCTCCTCGGCGCACTTCGTCTGGGTGGGGGAGCGCACCCGGCAGATGGACGGCGCCCACATCGAGTTCGTCTCGAAGCTGGCCAACCCGATCGGCGTCAAGATCGGTCCGACGACGACGCCCGAGCAGGCCACCGAGCTGGTGGAGCGCCTCGACCCCGACGGCCTGCCGGGCAAGCTGACGCTGATC
>JAOPUS010000410.1 GCA_025963345.1 Blastococcus sp.
GCCTCGCACGCTCGGCGCGGGCCCCTGCAACAGGGCCGTTCCAGCGACGAGGAGGACCGGCCGGTTGCGCTCGTCCTCCGGCCGCTGGGCCTCGGCGACCTGCTCACCGGCGTCCCGGCGATCCGGGCGGTGCGGGCAGCGGTCCCGGACCACCGTCTGGTGCTGGCGACGACCGCGGCGCTGGAGCCGATGGCGGCGTTGATCGAGGCGGTCGACGAGGTGCTGCCCGCCCGCGAGCTCGAGCTCCTCCACTGGACCCGCCCGCCGCCGGAGCTCGCCGTCGACCTGCACGGCAAGGGACCGGCCTCGCACGTCGTGGTCGCCGAGCTGGGGCCTGGGCGGCTGCTGACCTTCCACAGCCCCGGCTACCCGGGCCCGCGCTGGTATGCCGACGAGCACGAGGTGCACCGCTGGTGCCGGCTCGTCTCGGAGGGACTGGGCGTGCCCGCGGACCCGGACGCGCTCGACCTCGCCGTCCCCGTCGCGCCTCCACCGGTCGCCGGGGCGGCGGTCGTCCATCCCGGGGCGGCGTTTCCCGGTCGGCGCTGGCCCTCGGGGCGTTTCGCCGCGGTCGCCCGGCACCTGGCCGCCGCGGGGTACGACGTCCGGATCACCGGCGGACCGGCCGAGGTCGGTCTCGCCCGTGCGGTCGCGGCCGGGGCCGGGCTGGATACCGATGCGGTGCTCGCCGGCCGGACCTCCCCGCTCGAACTCGCCGCGGTGGTGGCGGCCGCGCGCGTGGTGGTCAGCGGGGACACCGGGGTCGCCCACCTGGCCACGGCCTACCGGCGGCCGTCCGTGGTGCTCTTCGGCCCGGTGTCACCCGCGCTGTGGGGACCGCCGACGCGGCCGCAGCACGTCGTCCTCTGGCACGGGGACGGGACCGGCGACCCCTGGGGTGCCGACCTCGACCCCGCGCTGGCCCGGATCACCGTCGAGGAGGTGACCCGAGCGCTCGACGGACTGCTCGCCCGGGTCGATGACTCTGTCGTCCCCCGGCAACGTTGAGCCCAGCCGTCACGCCTGCGCGGAGCCTTCCGGGCCCCACTCGGCGCGACGACAACTACCCCCGCTGGCGGAGGGCGTCGAACAGCACCGTCTGCAGGTCGTTCTCGTCGACCGCGGAGTAGGCGTCGCCACCGGCGGCTGCCGCGATCTGCTCGAGGGCACCCATGTCGGCGTCCGGCCCGAGTCCGATGCCGATGACCGTGACCGGCCGGCTGTCGTCCACCTCGTCGCCGAGCGCCTGCACCAGTGCGTCCAGCCCGATGGTGTCCTCGTCCTCGTCCTTGCCGTCGGTGATGATGACGACGCTGGTGACCGCGCTCGGGTCATGGTCCGCGCGGGCGGCGCGCACCGCGGCGAGGGTGGTGTCGTAGAGGCCCGTGCCGCCCGGTGCGAGACGGTCGGGGATCGAGTCGAGCTGTGCGGTCAGGACGTCGCGCTGCGGCCGGCCGCCGGCGTCGGCGGCCAGGGTGCGCGTCGGCACCAGCTCGACCCAGTCGGTGTCACCCTCCAGCCTCCGGGCGAACGCCCAGAGTCCGATGGCGGAGTTGTCCGGGAACAGCGCGAGGGCACTCTTGGCGGCGTCCCGGGCCAGAGTGGCGCGGGTGCCGCCGCCGACCGTGGCCTTCATCGACGTGGAGACGTCGAAGACGGCCAGCAGCCGGGAGGGCTTGGCCAGGCTGGACAGCCGCGCGAACAGCCCCTGCACGTCGGCCGGGTCCAGCGGCAACTCCGCCGGCGCCGCCTCCTGGATGCCGGTCTGCTCGCCCGCACCCGGCGGGGCCTCGCCGTCGCTGCCCCGGAAGCCGGCCTCCCGGACCAGGGTCCGTGCCCGGTCGGAGGTCAGGGCACGGACGACGGCGTCGGCCGCGGCGCGCTCGGTGCCGGACCGCTCGCCGACGCGGAGCACCGGGTAGTCCAGGAACGGGGAGCCCTCGGTCGGGTAGACCGCGATCAGCGAGGCGTCCTCGGCGCCCTGGTTGGTCCGGAACACCTCCTGCTCGCTCACCGGCACCAGCGGGGCGTCCTCGCCGCCCGCGGCGCCCGCGGCCAGGGCATCGGCCGGCGCGATCGGCGTCGTCCGTGCCGCGGCCAGGACCGCCTCCACGACGGCGTTGTCGGCGTCCGCACCCCCACCCAGCGACGAACGGACGGCGGCCAGTGCGGACAGCCCCTCGGCGCTGGCGGCCAGGTCCGGCACGGCCAGCGGGCGGCCGGTGGCCAGCGCGTGGCCCCAGCTCGGGGCCTGCCCGGTCCAGCCGAGGGCGTCCCCGACCGCGCGGCTGGTTGCGAGGACGACGGGGGAGGAGCCCATCGAGCCCGCTCCCTGCAGCGGTGCGTCCCCGGCGCGGGCGGCCCACAGCGAGGAGTCCGGCACCCACACGGCGGGCAGGGCGTGGGCGTCGAGCGCGCCGAGGTCACCGACGGTCTGCAGCGGTTCCTGGGCGGTCACGTCCGGCACGGCGCAGACGCCGTCGTCCAGCGCGATCGGGTCGGCCAGCAGCTTCCCGGTGAGGTCACCCAGCTCGGGAGCCACCGTCACTGCGACCGTCTGCCGGGTCGAGCACTCGTCGCCGGAACCGGCCAGCCACCAGACCAGGCCTCCGGCCAGGAGAACGGTCACGATCCCGGCGGCGATCAGGACGACGGGCGCCGGACGGCGGGGGGCAGTGGGATCGGCGTGGCGGCCCATGCTCGCTCTCTGTGGTCGACTCGGGGTGGGCGCGGCTCCCCGGAGCCCGCGTCGACAGCGTAGAGGGGCGCCGAACCCACTCTGAGTGACCTACCGCTCAGCCGGCCAGCTCAGCCGCCTCCGCCCGCCGGGCGGCGAACCACGCCACCGTGCTGCGGAGGCCCGCCTCGGACGGCACGGTCGGCTGCCAGCCCAGCAGTTCCTCCGCGCGCGTCGTGTCGGGGCGGCGCACCTTGGGGTCGTCCACCGGCAGGTCGATGAACTCGATCCCGGAGTCGGATCCGGTCAGCTCCACGATCCACTGGGCCAGCCGCAGCATGGACAGCTCGTCGGGATTGCCGATGTTGATCGGGCCGGTGTGGTCGGAGAAGGCCATCGCCAGGATCCCGCGGACGGTGTCGCCGACGAAGCAGATCGACCGGGTCTGGGAGCCGTCCCCGGCGACGGTCAGCGGGCGGCCCGAGAGCGCCTGGCCGATGAACGCCGGGATGGCGCGGCCGTCATCCGCACGCATCCGCGGCCCGTAGGTGTTGAAGATCCGCACGATGCCCGTGTCGGTGCCCTTCGAGGTGCGGTAGGCGGTCGTCATCGCCTCGCTGAACCGCTTGGCCTCGTCGTAGACCCCGCGCGGGCCGACCGGGTTCACGTTGCCCCAGTAGTCCTCGTTCTGCGGGTGCTCCAGGGGGTCGCCGTACACCTCCGACGTCGACGCCAGCACGTAGCGGGCGCCCTTCTCGTGCGCCAGCCCGAGGGTGTGCAGGGTGCCGAGGCTGCCGACCTTGAGCGTCTCGATCGGCATCTTGAGGTAGTCCAGCGGGCTGGCCGGCGAGGCGAAGTGCAGCACCAGGTCGACCGGGCCGGGCACGTGCACGTAGTCGGTGATGTCGCAGCGGACCAGCCGGAAGCCGGGGTCCTCCATCAGGTGCAGGACGTTCTCCGGTGAGCCGGTGAGGAAGTTGTCGAGGCAGACGACTTCGACGCCGCGGTCGAGAAGGTGTTCGCACAGGTGCGATCCCAGGAACCCTGCGCCACCGGTGACGACTGCGCGCCGGATCGTCCGCGGATCACGCACGGGCCCTGTCGGCTGCGTCATCGCCGCCTCCCCCTCGCGACGACGCTGGCGCGGCGCCGGTCGCCGCCCTCCTACCCCCGCACCTCGGGGGCACACGTCAGATGGGCACCCGGAACGGCGACGGGCCGCCGGCCTCCCGAGGGAGACCGGCGGCCCGCCGGACGTGCTGGTGTGTCAGGCGATCACTTGAACGCCGGTTCGTCCGGGATACCGCTCGACGGCGGGGTCGCCGGCTTGCCGTCGTACTCCTTGATGTCGGCGTTCTCCAGGTCGGTCGTCTGCACCGGCACGACCTCCTCGGAGCTGGTGCCGGTCAGCCGGCTGATCGACATGCCGTTGGTGCCCATGTGGCTGTCGGCGGAGTAGCGGAACGGTGCGAGCACCGGGCCCTTCCAGTCGCCGCCGACGGTCTCGATGGCCTCGACCAGGTCGTCCCGCGTCGGGTTCTGGCCGGCCGCCTGCAGCGCCTGGATCGTCGTGTAGGCCTGCGCCATGCCGTAGATCCGGTAGTTGGTGAGCTCGCCCTCCTGGCCGGACTCGTCCCAGACCTTCTGGAAGAGCTGGACCCAGGGGTTGTCCGGCTCGTCCACGGTCGGCAGGTAGTCGGTGGTCAGCGCGCCGTCGAGCAGGCTGGCGTCGCTCACCGCACCCTGGGAGAAGCGCTGCAGCAGCGAACCCACCAGCGTCGGGTCGGAGCCCACGTTGGAGTAGAACCACTGCTGCGGCTTGTAGCCCAGCTGCAGCGCGGTCAGCTGCGACAGGGCGGTGTAGCTGGGCACGTTGAATCCGACGACGAAGTCGGCGCCGGCGGCCTGCAGCGCGGAGATCTGCGGGGCGACGTTGGTGTTGCCCGGGGTGTACCGCTCGGCCGCGACGATCTGGTCGTCGACGAACTGGCGGATGCCCTTCTCGCCGTCCTCACCGAAGTCGTCGTCCTGGAGGAAGAGTCCGACCTTGGCGTCCGGGAACTCGTCGGCGATGTACTGGCCGATGATCTTCCCCTCGCTCTCGTAGTCGGTCTGCCAGCCGAACGTGTACGGGTTGGTGCCCGGCTCCTCGCCCCACAGTCGTGAGCCGGAGGAGACGAAGAGGTCGGGGACGCCCTCGCTGTTGAGGAAGTCGAGGACCGCACTGTGGGTCGGCGTGCCGAGGCCCCCGACGATCGCGAAGACCTCGTCCTCGAGCACCAGCTGGTTCACGACCTGGCTGGTGTTGGTCGGGTTGTAGGCGTCGTCCTTGTAGATGTACTCGATCTGGCGGTCGTAGACGCCGCCGTTCTTGTTGACGTAGTCGAAGTACGCCTGGGCGCCGGTCGGGATCTCGCTGTAACCAGGCGCGGCCACGCCGGTCAGCGGGAAGTGCGCCCCGAGCTTGATGCTGTCCGCGGTGATGCCGGGAGCGGAGGCCTCGTTCGCGCCGCCGGTGCTACCGCCACCGCCGTTGTCGTCGTTGCTGCCGCCACACGCGGCGACGGTGGAGACGACAGTGGCTGCGGCCAGCAGGCTCACGAGACGTCGGGAGGATCTGGACAACGGTTCTCCTCTGGTGCGGCCCGGGCTTCTGTGCCCGGGAGTCTGGATGGGGAGGGGCGGCCGGAGCCGGCGGTTTCCTCGGGTCGTCCTCACCCCCCGTTGGTGGCGCGGCCGGCGGCCGCGCGCTTGGCTCGATAGGTCATCCAGCGGAGCCGGACGGTGCCGACGAAGCCGGCGGGGGCGAAGATCATCGCGACGATGAGGACGACGCCGTAGACGAACGGGGCGATCTGGGCAGCCTTGGTGTTGTCGAGCCCGAAGCTGCCCCCGAGGTCGGTCACGAACGGCGGCAGGAACACCAGCAGGGCCGACCCCAGCAGCGCCCCGAGGAGGCTGCCGAGGCCACCGAGCACGATCGCGGTCAGCAGCGACAGCGAGAGCACCAGGCTGAAGCCGCTGGGCGCGGCCAGCCGGACCACCAGCGCCAGCACCCCGCCGGCCAGGCCTGCGGCGGCGGCGCTGACCACGAACGCCAGCACCCGCCAGGCACCCAGGTTGATGCCGGCCAGCTCAGCGGCGACCTCCTGATCGCGGACCGCCCGCCAGGTGCGCCCGATCCGGCTGCGCATCAGGTTGGCCAGCAGGAAGTAGGTGATGAGCAGACAGATCGTGCCGACGTAGGCCAGCCACTTGGTGCCGGTCGCGGCGTTGCCCGAGACGAAGTCGATGAAGCTCGTGAACGCGTCCGGCGGCTGCGGCGCGCGCACCCGCAGACCCTGGTCGCCACCGAACGTGCCCTGGAAGTAGACGGCGAGCCCCGGCAGGCCGACGGCCAGCGCGAGCGTCGCGCCGGCGAGGTAGGGCCCGTGCAGCCGGGCCGCGGCCACACCCACGAGCGCACCCACGACGGTGGCCGTCACCACCGAGATCAGCAGGATCAGCGGCAGCGGGAGCGGCTCCTCGCCCCGTTCGGTCTGCAGGAACAGGGCCGTCGTGTAGGCGCCGACGGCCATCAGGGCCCCGTGGCCGAGGGAGATCTGGCCGTTGAGCCCGGTCAGGACGGTGAGCCCACCCGCGGCGATCGCGTAGTAGGTGAGCGAGGCCAGCTGCGAGTTCGTGAACGGGTCGGTGATCTCCAGCAGGATCACGGCGCCCACCGCGCACAGCACCAGGACCAGCAGGTGCCGCAGCAGGGTGGACTTCGGGAGGAACGAACGGCCGCCGGTGGCCTGGGCGGAGGGCACGTTCGCGGCCGCGGTGGCCGTGACGGGCGCCTCCTCGATCAGCTCGCCGGCCGGCCGGTCGGGGGCAGGGGTCTGCGACTCGCTCATCGTCATGCCCTCCGGGCCGTGCTGCTGGCGAACAGGCCACCGGGTCGGACCAGGAGCACGACCATGAGGATCACGAGGGCGGAGACGTTGACCAGTGCGCTGCCGCGCTCGACGTAGCCGCTGACGTAGCTCAGCGCCAGGCCGAGGATCAGCCCACCGACGATGGCGCCCACCGGTGAGTCGAGCCCGCCGAGCACCGCGGCGACGAAGCCGAAGACGATCAGGCTGTCCATGTAGGCCGGGTAGATGAACCCGCCGCCGGCGATGAGCAGCCCGGACAGCGAGCCCACCACCGCGGCGAGCGCCCAGCCGAGGGTGAGCATCCGGCCGACCCGGACGCCGAGCAGTCGGGCGACCTCCTGGCCGAATGCCGACGCGCGCATGGCCAGCCCGACCCGGGTGAAGCGGAACAGCGCCACCAGCAGCGCCATCGTGATCAGGACCGAGACGATGATGTAGACGCTCGTCGGGGTCAGCAGGATCGTGGTGTCGCCGATGGTGAAGCCGCGGACCCCGAACGGCGTCGGGAACGACTGGAACGACGAGCCGAAGATGATCGCGATCAGCGCCTGGATCGCGACGAACAGGCCCAGGGTCACGATCACCGCGTTGAGTTCAGGGCCGCCCTCGACCGGTCTGACGATGACCCGCTCGACGACCGCGCCGAGGATGAAACCGCTGGCCAGGGCCACGATCAGGGCGACCCAGTAGGACTGCCCGGCGTTGATCAGGGCCAGCGCGATGAACGCCGTCGCGGCGGCCATCGAGCCCTGCGCGAAGTTGACGATCCGGGTGGACCGCCAGATCAGCACCAGGGCGAGCGCGAAGGCCGCGTAGATCATGCCCTGGGTCAACCCGCTGAGGGTGACGTTCACGAACTGCTGCACGAAGAGGTGCCTTCCTGGAGCGGAGTGGGCGGGGGCGGTCGGGCGGGCCCGAGATCAGAAGCCGAGGTAGGCGTGCCGGAGGCCTTCGTCGGCCATCAGCGACCGGGCCTGGTCGGTGACCACGACCCGGCCCAGGTTCAGGACGACGCCGACGTCGGCGACCGACAGCGCGCTGCGGGCGTTCTGCTCCACCAGCAGCACCGACAGGCCCTCGGAGTCGACCAGCGTGCGGAGCAGCCCGAAGATCTGCGCCACGATGCGCGGCGCCAGGCCCAGGGACGGTTCGTCCAGCAGCAGGATCCGGGGCTGGGCCAGCAGGGCCCGGCCGATGACGAGCATCTGCCGCTCACCGCCGGAGAGGGTGTGCGCCGGGTTGTCGCGCCGCTCGGCGATCCTCGGGAAGATGTCGTAGACGCGGTCGAACTCGCTCTTCTCCACCTTGCCGCGGAACAGGGAGCCGACCCGCAGGTTCTCGTCGACGGTCAGTTCGGCGATGACGCCGCGACCCTCGGGCACGTGCGCCATGCCCTTGCCGACCATCGCCTCGACCGGGGCCCGGGTGATGTCCTCGCCGCCCAGGGTGACCCGGCCGGCCACCGGGCGGACCAGCCCGCTGATCGTGCGCAGCAGGGTGGTCTTGCCCGCGCCGTTGGCGCCGAGGACGGCGGTGATCCGGCCGGCCTCCGCGCTCAGCGTGACGCCGTCGAGCGCGCGGACCGGGCCGTAGGCGGAGGTCAGGCCCTCGACCTCGAGCAGGGCCGCGCCCGGCGCGGTGCGTGCCCCGGCGCCGGCGGAGGCCCCGACCGAGACTGAGGTGCTGCCCTGCGCGTCAGTCATTCGACCGCCCTCCGTCGGTGCCGGCCAGCTCGGCGGCGTCGGCCTCGACGTAGACGTCGTCCCCGAGGTAGGCCTCGGTGACCGCCGGGTCGGCCTGGACCTCGGCCGGCGTGCCGGCCGCGATCTGCTTGCCGGAGTCCAGGACGGTGATCCGGTCGCAGACCTTCATCACCAGGTCCATGTGGTGCTCGACCAGTAGCACGCTCATCCGTGAGGAGAGGGTGCGGATCAGCTCGCCGAGCTCGTGCATCTCGTCCTCGGCCAGACCGCTGGCCGGCTCGTCGAGCAGCAGCAGGTCGGGGTCGGCGACCAGCGCCCGGGCCAGGGCCACCCGCTTCTGCACCGGGTCGGGGAGGCTGCCGGGGTAGCGGCCGGCGTAGGCCTCCGCGCCCAGCTCCACCAGCGCCTGGGTGGCCCGCTCGCGCAGCAGCCGGTCGTCCTTGTCGGCGGTGGGCAACGCCAGCAGGGCCGAGAAGAAGCCCGCCTTCGCGTGCCGGTGCGCACCGACCATCACGTTCTCGAGGACGTTGTGGCCACCGATCTGGCCCTCGCCCTGCAGCGTGCGGGAGTTGCCGAGCGTGCTGAGC
>JAOPUS010000008.1 GCA_025963345.1 Blastococcus sp.
CGTGCCGCCGTAGACGCGGGTGCCGCCGTGCAGCGTGATGCCGTTCATGATCGAGCCCATGCCGTGCTCGCGGACGCCGAAGTGCAGGGTGCGGCCGTAGGGGCCGCCGCTCCACATCTTCGTCTGCCGGTCGGCGGGCAGGAAGGACGGTTCGCCCTTGACGGCGGTGTTGTTGCTCTCCGCCAGGTCGGCCGAGCCGCCCCACAGCTCCGGCAGGACCGGGTAGAGCGCGGCGAGCACGTCACCGGACGCCTTGCGGGTGGCCACGCCCTTGGGGTCGGCCGGCCACGTGGGCAGCCCGTCGGCCCAGCCCTCCGGCAGGGTGCGGGTCGACATGCGCTCCAGCAGGGCGGCGCCCTCGGGGTTGCCCCTCTTCCAGGCCTCGAACCGGGGCTCCCAGGCCGCGTGGGCCTCCTGGCCCCGGCTGATGACCTTGCGGGCGTGCTCGATGACCTCGGGCGCGACGTCGAAGTTCTTCTCGGCGTCGAAGCCGAGGATCTTCTTGGTCGCCGCGACCTCGTCCGCGCCGAGTGCGGACCCGTGCGCAGCGCCGGTGTTCTGCTTGTTCGGGGCCGGCCAGCCGATGATCGTCTTCAGCACGATGATGGACGGGCGGCCGGTCTCTGCCGTGGCAGCCGCGAAGGCAGCGTCCACCGCGGCGAGGTCCTCGCCGTCCTCGACGGTCTGGACGTGCCAGCCGTAGGCCTCGTAGCGCTTGCCGACGTCCTCGGTGAACGCGATCGTCGTGTCGTCCTCGATCGAGATCCGGTTGTCGTCGTAGACCAGGGTCAGGTTGCCGAGCTGCTGGGTGCCGGCCAGCGACGACGCCTCGCCGCTGACGCCCTCCTCCAGGTCACCGTCGGAGGCGAAGCACCAGATGTGGTGGTCGAACAGGCTCTCGCCCTCGGGGGCGTCGGGGTCGAGCATGCCGCGCTCCCGGCGGGCTGCCATCGCCATGCCGACGGCGTTGCCGACGCCCTGACCCAGCGGACCGGTCGTCGTCTCGACCCCGGGCGTGTGGTTGACCTCGGGGTGGCCCGGCGTGAGCGAGCCCCAGGTGCGCAGCGCCTCCAGGTCGGCCAGTTCCAGCCCGTAGCCGGAGAGGTAGAGCTGGATGTAGAGCGTCAGGCTCGAGTGCCCCATCGACAGCACGAACCGGTCACGGGCCACCCAGTTCGGGTCGCTCGGGTCGTGCTTCAGCCACTTCTGGAAGAGCAGGTAGGCGACGGGGGCCATGCTCATCGCCGTCCCCGGGTGGCCGTTGCCCACCTTCTGGACGGCGTCCATGGCGAGCACCCGTGCGGTGTCGATCGCGCGACGGTCGACGTCGCCGAAGCCGTCGGGCAGGGTCGGGTGCGGCTGGGAGGGGCTGCCGGTCGGGGAGTCGGTCGCGGCCTCGGCGGGGGCCTCGGGCCCGGTGCTCTGCGTCATGTGGTGAGTGCTCCCTCGAGGTAGGCCCTGGTTCGTACGGCTGTCGTGCGGCTGTGCTGCCCGTCGGGCGAGCGGGGCGGGCCGGTCGTCGGCGACCCGGACTCGGACCGCGGACCCGGCGGCGCACGACCGGACCGACGCTCGACCGGGCACACCGTCGTCGTCGACGTCGGTCCTACCCGCTGGACAGGCAGCATCAACGTGATCAACCCTAGTCATCCACGCTCATGCCGCGCCGGTGCCCGGACCGGCGCGGGCTACAGTGGCTGCCGTTCCCATCCCCGGTTCGAAAGAGGCCCTGTGCTGTCCAGGAGCCCGGCGGTGCGCTGCTGGCCGAGCGCTTCCGCGCACGAGGGCACCCGGTGACGGCGCTGTCCGAGCGCCAGACCGATTCCGCTCGCCGCCTGCCCGCCGTCCTGCGCGCCCGGGTGGGTGCGTACGTGTCGCTCACCAAGCCCCGGATCATCGAGCTGCTGCTGGTGACGACGGTGCCGGCGATGATGCTGGCGGCCGGTGGCTGGCCCTCGTGGCGGCTGCTCCTGGCCACCCTCGTCGGCGGCACGCTCGCGGCCGGCGCGGCCAACGTCTTCAACTGCTACTACGACCGCGACATCGACCGGTTGATGCACCGCACCCAGCGGCGGCCGCTGCCGACGGGCGAAGTCAGCCCGCGGGCGGCCCTGATCTTCGGGCTCGTGCTGACCGTCGTCTCGGTCGTGCTGCTGGCGGTCACGACGACGCTGCTGGCCGCCGCGCTGGCCGCGGGGGCGATCTTCTACTACGCCGTCCTCTACACGGTCGTGCTGAAGCGGCACACCCGGCACAGCACGCTGTTCGGCGGGGTGCCGGGGGCCGCGCCGGTGCTCATCGGCTGGGCCGCGGTGACGGGCTCGCTGGACTGGCCGGCGGTCGTCGTCTTCGGCGTCGTCTTCTGCTGGCAGCTCCCGCACTTCTGGGCGCTGGCCATGCGGTTCCGCGACGACTACGCGCGGGCCGACGTCCCGATGCTGCCGGTGGTCGCGACCCCGCTGTCGGTCGGTCGGCAGACCGTGGCGTGGACCTGGCTGACCGTCGCGGTGTCCCTGCTGCTGTGGCCGGTGGGCGCGGACTTCGGGATCGGCTGGCTCTACACGACGGCCGCTGTAGGCCTGGGCGCCTGGTTCGTGGTGGAGGCGCACCGGCTGCTTCGCCGCATCCAACGCGATGCGGACACCAAGCCGATGAAGCTCTTCCACGTGTCGATCTCGTACCTGGCGCTGCTGTCGATCGCGATCATCGTCGACGTCCTGATCTGAGCGCCGCGGGGCCGCGCCGAGCCGGGCGGGTCGCGGCGCCCTCGTGAGCCGCGCTCCGGGCCGCCGCCCTGAATCCGTTCGCGCTGGCAATGGGCCGGGAATCTCCTGGAAAAGGGCCGGGAGTCGCCGGGCAATTCACAGTGCCTGGGCGATCAAGGACTGAGGGTTTTCCAGGATGCGCGACGCAGTGCAGCAACTCTCGGCCTGACGGCAGCCGTCCTCTTCGGAGGAATGCTCGCGCCCGGGCTCGCCCAGGCCTCCGACAGCAGTGGAGGCGGGAAGTCGACCAGCTGCACCTGGCAGGAGAAGCAGGACTGGAATCAGAAGGACTGGCAGCACAAGCACGGCTCGACGAGCTGTGAGGAGTCGAAGCAGCACGATGGGGACGTGAAGAACCAGCACCACTCGAAGTGGTCGAGCACGCACGGCGGCTGACGCAGCACACCGCCGAAGGCCTCGGTCGGTACGCCGGCCGGGGCTTTCCCCGTCCGGCTCCGCTCTTCGCCGGCGGGTGGGTACTCAGCCGACGGCGGTGGCCGGCTCAGCAGGGGCGGTCAGCGGCAGCTCGGAGGCCGGGCCGCGGACGGACCACACCAGGCGGGCCGTGAACGCGGTGATCAGGACCGCGCCGAGCATGTGCAGCAGTACGAGAGCGACCGGCAGGTCGGTGAAGTACTGCACGTAGCCGATGACGCCCTGGGCCAGCTCGATCACCAGCAGGTCGCGGGCTGCCCGGCGCACCCGGGCGGGGGAGTCGATCGCGTACAGCGCTACGAGCAGCGCGACCGTCAGGCCGATGAGCAGGAACACGACGTCGGCGTGCAGCTGGCTGACCAGCTCGGGGTCGAAGCCGGTGCGCCCGGCCTCGGGGTCGCCGCTGTGCGGACCACTGCCGGTGACGACGGTGCCGATCACGAGGACGACGGCGGTTGCCGCGGCGATGCCGGTGACGAGCAGGAGGAACGGACGGCGGAGCAGCGGCTGGCCGACGCCGGGTTCGCGCGAGCGCAGCCACAGGATCGTGGCGACCGCGACGAGCACCATCGACAGCAGGAAGTGGGCGGCGACCGTCCACGGGTTGAGGCCGGTCAGAACGGTGACCCCGCCCAGCAGGGCCTGTGCCGGGATGCCGAGGAAGCCGATCACCGCCAGCGCCCGCAGGTCCCGCCGCACCGAGCGGAACACGACGACGACGGTGGCGATCGCGACGGCGGTGAGCGCGAAGGTCAGCAGCCGGTTGCCGAACTCGATGACGCCGTGCCCGGCCAGCTCCGGCGTGGCAACGAAGCTCTCGTCGGTGCACCGCGGCCAGGTCGGGCAGCCGAGCCCCGAACCGGTGAGCCGCACAGCGCCACCGGTGACGACGATCGCGGCATTGGCGACGGCGTTGGCGAGCGTGACACGTGAGACGAGGGAAGCGGAGACCGGCACGGCCAAATGCTAGGTGGTGCCGACGTGGGTAGGGTCGGCCCCGAGCTCAGCCGAGGGCCCCCGGAGATCTTTGTCCTGTGGACGGCAGCCATGACGAGCGGATACTTCCCCGGCGGATACGGCGGCGGCTCCTACGACGACCTCTTCGGGGGCTATGCCGGCGGAGGGCCGCGGCAGCCGAGACGGATCGACATCACCCAGCTGCTCACGGAGCGGGCGCGGGAGCTGGTGAACACCGCTGCCCGCCGGGCGGCGGAGATCGGCAGCCCCGATCTCGACACCGACCACCTGCTGTGGGCGATGACCGAGGACGACTCGATCCG
>JAOPUS010000068.1 GCA_025963345.1 Blastococcus sp.
CCAGAGAGGCAGACGTGCGTTCCCATCCCAGCGCGGTTCCTGACAGCGCGAACCCCGATGTAGTTCTCGTAGGCGGCGGCATCATGAGCGCCACCCTCGCCGCCCTGATCGGTGTCGTCGCGCCGCAGTGGAGCGTCACCGTCTTCGAGTCCGCCGCGGACGTCGCGGGCGAGAGCTCACAGGCGTGGAACAACGCCGGCACCGGCCACGCGGCCCTCTGCGAGCTGAACTACACGCCGGCGGGACCGGACGGCCGGGTGGACTCGTCGAAGGCCGTCACGATCAACGAGCAGTTCCAGGTCTCCCGCCAGTTCTGGTCGCACCTGGTCCGCGAGGGCATGACCGGCGCCCCGAAGGACTTCATCACGCCGGTTCCCCACATCAGCTTCGTGACCGGCGAGCCCGGCCGTGCCTACATGCAGGCCCGCCACGAGACGCTCGCCGCACAGCCGCTGTTCGACGGTCTGCAGTACAGCGACGACGCTTCGCAGCTCGCGGAGTGGATTCCGCTGATGATGGCCGGTCGCGACCCTCAGCAGATCGTCGCCGCCACCCGCTCGGCCGCCGGTACCGACGTGAACTTCGGCGCCCTCACCCGGATGCTGTTCGACGACGCCGCGGACCGCGGCGTGGCGGTCCACTGCAACCAACGGGTGCAGGGCCTCGAGCGCGCCACCGACGGCCGCTGGGTCGTCACGGTGCGGGACGCCGTCACCGGTGAGCGCCGGACGGTCCGCACCCGGTTCGTCTTCGTGGGTGCCGGTGGTGGCGCGCTGCCGCTGCTGCAGCGGGCCGGGATCCCGGAGATCAGTGGGTTCGGCGGCTTCCCCGTCAGCGGCAAGTTCCTGCGCACCCGGTCGCCGGAGCTCGTCAGCAGCCACCAGGCGAAGGTCTACGGCCAGGCCGCGGTCGGTGCCCCGCCCATGTCGGTCCCGCACCTGGACCTGCGCCTCATCGACGGCGACCACTCGCTGATGTTCGGGCCCTACGCCGGCTTCTCGCCGAAGTTCCTCAAGTCCGGCTCGGTCTGGGACCTGCCCGGCAGCGTCCGCCCCGGCAACCTCGGGACCATGCTCGGAGCGGGCGCCACGAACGTCCCGCTCACCGCGTACCTGGTCCGGGAGCTGCTGCAGTCCCGCGACGCCCGGCACCAGACGCTGACCGACTTCGTCCCGACCGCCGAGGCGCACGACTGGGACATGATCACCGCCGGTCAGCGGGTCCAGGTGATCAAGCGTGACCCGGCGACCGGCCGCGGCGTCCTGCAGTTCGGCACCGAGCTCGTCGTCGGCGGCGACGGCACCGTCGCCGGCCTGCTGGGCGCATCCCCCGGGGCGTCCACCGCGGTGTCGGCGATGCTGACGCTGCTGGAGCGGTGCTTCCCCGACCGCATCCCCGCGTGGCGCCCAGCGCTGCAGGAGGCCATCCCCTCCTACGGCCGCTCGCTGGCGCAGGACCCCGCGCTGCTCGCCGAGGTGCGCGCCTCGACGATGCAGACGCTGGAGCTCAACGGCTGACCTCCGGCGTCATGCGACACGGGGTCACACCTCGACGACGACCTTGCCGCGCGGGCGTCCGTCGGTCATGTAGGTGATGGCCGCGGGGGCCTCGGCCAGTGGGAAGGTCCGATCGATGGCCGGCGTCACCTGGCCGGACTCGATCAGCCCGGTGAGGACGACGAGGTCCGCCGCGTTCTCCGAGGCGACGAAGCTGCCCAGCTTCTGCCCCACGAACGGGGACAGCGCCATCGCCCGGATCTGGCGGTCGGTACCCCCGAGCCAGCGCCCGTCGGTCTCGCCGCCGGTGATGACCAACGTCCCGTGGGGCGTGAGGACCCGCCGCAGCTGCCGGAGCGGCCGGTTCCCGCCGAGGTCGATGACGACGTCGAAACGCTGGTCTCCCACAGCGAGTCCGTCGCCCACCGCGTAGTCGACGACGTGGTCGGCGCCGAGCGAGCGGACCAGGTCCATCTTGGCGGTGCTGCAGACGCCGGTGACCTCCGCGCCGAACGCCTTGGCGATCTGTACGGCGAACGTCCCCACCCCGCCCGACGCCCCGATGACCAGCACCTTCTGCCCGGCCTGCACGCGGCCGTGGTCGCGCACCGCCTGCAGGGCGGTGAGTGCGGAGACGGGAACGGCGGCCGCCTGCACGAAGGTGAGGTTCGCCGGCCTGGGCGCGAGCTTGGCGACGGGGGCGGAGGCGTACTCGGCGAACGAGCCCTCGCCGATGCCGTAGACCTCGTCGCCGGGCTTCAGCGTGGTCACGTCCGGGCCGACGGCCTCGACCCGGCCCGCGAGGGTCGAGCCGCGCACCCGGGTCTTCGGAGCGCGGAGTCCGTAGCCCGCCAGGCGGATCGGGTACGGCAGTCCGGCCATGACGTGCCAGACGCCCCGGTCGACGCCGGCCGCCTGCACCCGCACGAGCACCTCGCCGGGTCCGGGTTCGGGCCGGGCGATCTCCTCCAGCCGCAGCACGTCGGCGGTGTCGCCGTACACGTCCTGGACGATCGCCCGCATCGTCGCCACCCCGGGTCGAGGTTCCGTCGGTCGCTGCTCGGTCTTCATGCTTTCCTCCGGCTCGGTTGGCTTACGCTGTAAGGCCTACGCTTACAACGTAAGCTCGTCAAGGACTTGAGAGATGAGGACACGCATGCCACCGACCGACGCCGGCCCGACGGGCCGGACCCGGCTGAGCAGGGAGCGGGTGCTGCGCGCCGCCGTCGCGCTCGCCGACTCCGGCGGCATCGAGTCGCTCACCATGCGCCGCCTCGGCGAGGACCTCGGCGTGGAGGCCATGTCCCTCTACAAGCACGTGGCCAACAAGGACGCCCTCCTCGACGGCATGGTCGACCTGGTCTTCGGGGAGATCGAGCTGCCCTCCGGGGACACCGACTGGCGGACGGCGATGCGCGAGCGGGCCGTGTCGGGCCGTGCCGCGCTGACCCGGCATCCGTGGGCCACCGCGCTGATGCAGTCGCGGAGCACGCCCGGGCCGGCCACGCTGCGGCACCACGACACCGTGATCGGGACGCTGCGGCAGGGGGGGTTCTCCGTCGAGCTGACGGCGCACGCGTTCTCCGTGCTCGACAGCTACATCTACGGGTTCGCGCTGCAGGAAGGGAGCCTGCCGTTCGACACCCCGGAGGAGGCGGAGGAAGTGGGCCGGCAGATGTTCGCGCGCATGCCCGCCGGTGAGTTCCCGCACCTCACCGAGCTGACCCTCCAGCACGTCCTGCAGCCCGGTTACGACTACGGCCACGAGTTCGAGTACGGGCTCGACCTGATCCTCGACGGCCTCGACCGGGCCCTTCGGGCGGCCTGATCCCCCGGTTCGGGACCGAGGTGCGGCGGCTCGAGCAGGACGGGAACTCCTGGAAGGCGCACGGCGACGGGCCGCCGCTGCAGGTGCGGCAGGTCGTGATCGCCAGCGGCAGCCGCGTCGGGTAGCCGTTCGGCTCAGCCGGTCCGGCGGTAGGTGAGCCGGAAGTCCAGGCGCCATTCGTCACCGTCGGGGGCGATGTACCACGCGCCCGTGAGGGTGTCACCGGCCTCGTCGAGGTCGGCGGTGAAGCGCTGGGCGAAGTCGAGCGGGGAGAAGTCGGGAGCCCGGCGGGTGAGCGCCCACGTCCGGCCGTCGAAGCTCATGTCGTACAGCCGGACGACGCCGCGCGAGTCGAAGTAGTGCTGCAGGTAGCCGCCGGGCCGATCGGGGTCCGGCGCGAGAATCGAGTGGCTGTCCGGTGCGTCGGGATGGTCCATCTCCGACTGCTGCAGCACGAACCGCCGCGCGAGCAGCCAGTCGAAGGTCGTCCGGCCGCGGACCACGAGTGGTCCGGGCGTCGGGAACTCCGCCTCCACGGTCCAGGAGCCGATCAGTCGTTCCAGGTCCCCGGCGTCCGGGACTTCGGTCGTCATGCCGCGCGGAACCGCTCGATCAGCCCGGGCGCTATCTCCGCCGTCGCCGTCCCGACGGCGGCCCAGCCGAGCACCACCAGCCACGACACCGGGTCCAGCGGCCGGCAGCCGAAGAACCGGCTCACCCCCGGCGTCTGCACGACGGCGAACAGCAGCGCCAGGGAACCCGCGGTGGTGGCGAGGACCACGGGGCTCCGGCGTCCGGCCCGTGCGGTCTGGCCGAGCTGCGTGGTGATGAGTGCGGCCAGACCCATCGTGCTGGCCCGCCCGAAGGTCCCGGTGAGCCGGCCGGTCGCCCACGCGCCGGTCGCGCCGATGGTGGTCGCGGCACCCCGCACCAGGACCATGCGTCGGACCGTGTCGGTGAATCCCCGCTGCGGCCCGGCGAGGAGGACCGACGCGAGCGGGTGACCGGCGAACCGTCCGTCGGCGTCCTCGACGGCGGCGGCCCGCGGCGTCGCGACCGCGACGGCGAGTGCCGGGAACATGTCGGTGAGCAGGTTGACCAGCAGCAGTTGCCTCGTCCCGAGGGGGGCCCGCCCGCCGAACACCGTGCCGAGCACGGTGAAGGCCACCTCACCGGCGTTGCCGCCGACAAGCACCGACACGGCGTCCTGCACGCGCGACCACATGGCCCGGCCCTCGGCGATGGCGTCGACCAGCCGGGTGAGGTCGAGGTCGGTGAGCACCAGGTCGGCGGCGGTCCGCGCGGCCGGCGACTCCGCTCCGGAGACCCCCACCCCGACGTCGGCCAGGCGGATGGCGGCGGCGTCGTTCACCCCGTCCCCTGTCATCGCCAGCGTCGCCCCGGCCCGCCGGAGCGCCGCCACGAGCGAGACCTTCTGCTCCGGTGAGAGCCGGGCGAAGACGGCCGCCGACCGGACCAGCTCGGCCCGCTCGGCGTCCGATGCCCGCGCCAGCTCGGCGCCGGTCACCACCCGGTCGGCGTCCGGGATACCGGCCTGCGCGGCGATGGCACCGGCCGTCTCGGGGTGGTCGCCGGTGGCCACGACCACCCGCAGGCCGGCGGCACACAGCTGCTCGACCGCGACCACCGAGGATTCCCGCAGCGTGTCGGCCAGGCCGACCAGTCCGCGCAGGGTCAGCTCCCGGGCCGCGTCGTCGAGGTCGTCGGGCCGGCCCTCGACCGCCCGGTCCGCGACGGCCAGGACCCGCAGCCCCTCCCCCGCCAGCTCCTGGATCCGCTGCTGGACGCCCTCCGCCCCCGAGCACCGGTCCAGCACCACTTCGGGCGCCCCCTTCACCACGAGGCGGCCGTCCCGGATGGCCGCGGAGAACCCCCGCTCGGCGGCGAAGGGCAGGGCGGCCTCCGGGTCACCGTCCTCGGCCAGCCCGCGCTCGGCGGCGGCCTCGGCGACCGCGCGGTCGGTCTCGTGTGCCCGGTCGTCCCCCTCGGCGGCGGCCGCGGCGGCCAGCCGCAGCACGTCGTCCTCGTCGGCGTCGTCCCCGATCGGCACCAGCCGGGCCACACGCAGTCGGTTCTCGGTCAGCGTCCCGGTCTTGTCGAAGCAGACGGTGTCCACGCGGCCCAGCGCTTCGAGCACCCGCGCGCTGCGGACGACGGCCCCCCGGCGGGACAACCGCCGGGCCGCCGACTGCTGAGCGACCGTCGCGACGAGCGGCAGCCCCTCCGGCACCGCGGCCACCGCGACGGCGAGGCCCGAGCCCACGGCCTCGCGCAGCGGCCGCCCCCACAGCACCCCCAGCAGGGCGACCGCCCCGCCGCCCG
>JAOPUS010000070.1 GCA_025963345.1 Blastococcus sp.
AGGGGGGCTGGCTGTTGCCGGCGGCACTGATCGGCCTCGTCGCAGGCTGGGTGCTGACCCGTGGCCGTGACCGACGGGATCCCGTTCGGGCCGGTCTGCTGCTGTGGGGCGGGTGGCTGCTCGGCGCGGGGATCGTGCTGAGTTCGCTGAAGGGGATCTCGCACAGCTACTACGCGATCCAGCTGGCCCCGGCCATCGCCGGCGCCGTGGCGCTCGGCGGCATGCTGCTCTGGGAGAGGGCGGCCGAGGACGACGGGCTCCGTGCCCGTCGGGTGCTGGGCGCCACCGTGGCACTCACCGCTGTGTGGTCCGTGGGCCTGCTGCTGAGCCGGCCGGCATGGCCGCTGGTCGCCATCCCGGTTGCGCTGGTGGCGGGGACGGTGGCGACCCTCAGGCTGTGGGCAACCGGCCGCCGGTCGCCGGCGAACGACGCGGCCGGGCATCGTCGCCGCCGGATCCTGGGCACGGCCGTCCTTGTCGCGGTGCTGGCCGGCCCGACGGCCTGGTCGGTGGCCACGGCGCAGGCCGTGCACCGGGGGGCCAACGTCTACGCGGGCCCCGGCGTCACCGCGGTGCACACGCCGGCCGGTATGAGTCCGGGCGGCACCTCGAACGTCCGGCTGCCGACGGCCCTGGCGGATCGTGTGCGTGCCGGTGCGCCCGGCTACGACTGGGGGGCCGCCGTCATCGGCCGACGCGCAGCGGATCTGCAGCTCGCCAGTGGCGTCCCGGTGTGGGCGCTGGGCGGATTCGCCGGGCGTGACCCCCATCCCACGCTCGACGAGTTCCGCGCCGCTGTCGCCGCCTCGCGCGTGCACTACCTGGTCCTGGCCGCCCGGGGATCCGCCCACGGCTCGCCGACCGAGCAGATCGCGTACTGGGCCGTGGGCGCGTACCCCTCGACCGAGGTCGGTCACTGGATCCTGGTCGATCTGACTTCCGCAGCCGGCGGCAGCCGGTAGCGCGGGCAGGGGCGCCCCGAAAAAGCCGTTGCGCCGGGCGATAGGACAAGGGGGTGACTTCCCCAGCGCTGGACCTCGTGGAGCTCGGTCCCGACGACGCCCTCTTTCCCGCCTGGTGCGAGGTCCTGGCCGCGAGCCAGCGTGCCGACCGTCCCGAGGAACCCCCGCGGCCGGCCTCCGACCAGGTCGCCCTGGGACGCCAGCTCGTGGCCCCGGGCGGATCCCGGGACGGTACCCACCGCGCCGCCGTGGTCGACGGCGGAGTCGCCGGGGCCCTGCGGCTGCTGCTGCCCATGAAGGACAACCCGACCGTCGCCGTCGTCGACGTGGCGGTGCACCCGGAGCACCGGCGCCGGGGCATCGGGGGGACCCTGCTCGCGGAAGGGATCCGGCTCGCGGCGGCCGCGGGTCGTACCGAGCTCATCACGGAGATCGACGAGCCCGGGGCCGACGCCCCGGGACGGGAGTTCGCCCTGCGGCACGGCTGGACGTGCGACCTGCTGGAGACCCGCCGCGACCTGGTGCTGCCGCCGGACGAGCAGGCCCTGTCGGACGTCGAGGCCGAGGCGAGGAGGGCGAGCGCCGGCTACGAGCTCGTCACCTGGCGCGACCGGACACCGGACGCACTCCTCGACGATCGGGCCGTGCTGGAGCAGCGGATGACCACCGACGCCCCGCAGGGGGACCTCCCGGTGTCGGAGGAGCGTTGGGACGGCGAGCGGATCCGTGAGTACGAGGCGTCCCACGTCGCCCGGGGACGCACGGTCGTGTCGGCCGGCGCCATGAAAGACGGCCGCCTCGTCGCCTATACCGACCTGCAGGTCCCGCTCGCTCAGCCGGAGCGGGCGCACCAGGCCGGCACGCTGGTCCTGCGCGAGCATCGCGGCCACCGGCTGGGGGCGCTCATGAAGGCGGCGGTGCTCCGCGATCTGGCGGCGATGCTGCCGCAGGTGCGCCGCATCAGCACGTACAACTCCGACAGCAACCGGCCCATGGTCGCGGTCAACGAGGCCCTCGGCTTCCAGCCGGCCGGGCAGCTGTCGTCGTGGTCCCTGCGCCTGCGACCGAGCGAGTGGGACCGCGCGACTGTCTCTGCTCGGTAGGTTCCCGGCGTGACGACGGCGGAGACGGACGGCCGGTCGATGCGCGAGCGGATGCTCGCCGGCGACCTCTACATCGCCGGCGACCCGGAACTGGCCGAGCAGAACGCCGCCGCGCTGGACCTCATGGCCGCGTACAACGCCACGACGGTGCGGCAGGGCATGCTGCGCCGGAGCCTGCTGGAGCGCCTGCTCGGCGCGGTGGGGGAGGGGACCGAGATCCGCCCCCCGCTCTACGTCGACTACGGCGCGCACCTCACGGTCGGGGCGCGGTGCTTCGCGAACTTCGGGCTCGTCGCCCTCGACGTCGCCGCGATCACCATCGGGGACGACGTCCAGATCGGCCCGAACGTGCAGCTGCTCACCCCCACCCACCCGGTGGAGCCCGGGCCGCGCCGGGACAAGTGGGAGGCCGCCGAGCCGATCACGATCGGCGACAACGTGTGGCTCGGCGGCGGCGTCATCGTCTGCCCCGGGGTGTCGATCGGGGAGAACACGGTCGTCGGGGCGGGCGCGGTGGTGATCCGCGACCTTCCTGCGAACGTCGTCGCCGTCGGCAATCCGGCCCGCGTCGTCCGTCAGCTCGAGCCCTGACGGCTCACCTCCCGGCGGGCCCCGCCCGGACGTGCAGCCGTTCGCCCTGGGGGCCGAACAGGCAGAGCACCTCGGCCGGCTCGGCGCCGGTCGCGAAGGCGTGGGGGACGTGGGTGTCGAACTCCGCGACCTCGCCCGGCTTCAACGTGACGTCGTTCTCGCCGAGCAGCAGCCGGAGCCGGCCGGAGAGCACGTAGAGCCACTCGTAGCCCTCGTGCGACTGCTGCTCGGGTTCGCGGCCGGGCCAGTGCGGCGGGTAGATCTGCTTGACGGCCTGCAGTCCTCCGGGCCGTCGGGTGAGCGGGACCATCGTGACGCCGTGGCGTTCGAACGGGCGCGGGTGGACCCGCGGGTCCCCCGTGGCCGGGGCGTCCACGAGTTCGTCCAGCGGAACCTGGTGGACGCGGGCCAGCGGGAGCAGCAGCTCCAGGGTCGGCCGGCGCTGCCCGGACTCGAGACGGGAGAGCGTGCTCACCGAGATCCCGGTCGTCGCCGACAGCTCGGTCAGCGTGACTCCGCGCTGCTGACGGAGCGCGCGGAGCCGTGGGCCGACGCCGGCGAGGACGTCGTCGTCCGAGGTGGTCGTTGCCATAACGGCAAGGATAGTTGCCAATCGGCAGACGCGGGGTCGAGAGTCGGTGGCAGACACGGGGACGACGAGCGGAGCAGGCCATGGACGAGAAGTACGACGTGGTGGTGGTCGGTGGCGGCGCCGCCGGCCTGAGCGGGGCGCTTGCTCTGACACGAGCCCGGCGATCGGTGCTGGTGGTGGACGACGGCGCTCCGCGCAACGCTCCGGCCGGCCACGTGCACAACTACCTGGGCCGCGAGGGCGCCACCCCGGCGGAGCTGCTCGCCTCGGGCCGTGCGGAGGTGGCCGGCTACGGCGGGCAGTTCGTCGACGGCCGGGTCACCCGCGCCGAGCGGATGGACGACGGCTTCCTCGTCGTCCTCGAGGCCGGCGGGAGCGTGGTCGCCCGGCGGCTCCTCATCACGACCGGACTGGTGGACGAGCTGCCCGACATCCCCGGCGTGGCCGAGCTGTTCGGGAGCGACGTCCTGCACTGCCCGTACTGCCACGGCTGGGAGGTCCGGGATCAGCCGCTCGGCATCCTCGGCGGTCCGTTCGGCGCCCACCAGGCGCTGATGTGGCGGCAGTGGAGCGCCGACGTGACGCTCTTCCAGCACACGGGTCCGGCGCTCACCGACGACGAGCGCGAGCAATTGGCGGCCCGGGACATCGCGGTCGTGACCGGTGTCGTGGAAGGTCTGGAGCTGGACGGTGGCCGGCTCTCCGGGGTCCGGCTCGCGGGTGCGGACGTGGTCCCACGGCGTGCCCTGGTCGTCTCACCACGGTTCACCGCCCGCGCCGGGGTGCTCACGTCGCTGGGCCTGGCGACGGTGCCGCAGGAGATGAACGGGCACGTCGTCGGCAGCTACGTCGCCGCGGATCCCACCGGGGCCACCGCCGTCGCTGGGGTCTGGGTGGCCGGCAACGTGGCGGACCTCCGGGCGCAGGTGATCCCGGCGGCCGCGGCCGGACTGAACGCCGCGGCCGCGCTCAATGCCGACCTCATCGCCGAGGACGTCCGCCTGGCCGTCGAGGCCCGCAGGCTGATGGCGGCGCACATGTTCGACGAGGAGACCTGGGAGGAGCGGTACCGGGCACAGCCGGCGGTGTGGAGCGGCCGTCCCAACGCTCAGCTCGTCGCGGAGGCGTCGGCCCTGACGCCCGGATCGGCCCTCGACGTCGGGTGCGGCGAGGGAGGGGACGCTCTGTGGCTGGCCGCCCGCGGCTGGCAGGTGACGGCCGTGGACTTCGCCACCGCGGCCCTGGACCGCGGCGCCGAGCGCGCGGCGGCCCTCGGTGCGGACGTGGCCGCGCGGATCCGCTGGGTGCATGCCGACGTGACCGGATGGGCTCCGGACGTGCGCTTCGACCTGGTGTCCGCTCAGTTCATGCATCTGCCGGGGGAGCCGCGGCGGGCACTGTTCACCCGGTTGGCCGCCGCGGTGGCCCCGGGCGGGACGCTGCTCGTCGTCGGCCACCACCACAGCGACCTGGAGACCTCGGCGCATCGAGTCCACGTGCCCGACATGTTCTTCACCGCCGAGGAGGTCGCGGACTCACTCGACGGTGGTCAGTGGGACGTGCTCGTCACCGAGGCCCGACCGCGGACGGCGGGGGAGCACGAGGGCGCCGGCATCACCGTCCGCGACGCCGTCCTGCGGGCCCGGAGGCGCGACTGACGGGCGTCCGGTCATTCACGCGGTTCGCTTCTGACCGCGATCCAGGCGGGAGTGACCCCGGTTCGTCGTGGGCTCCGACCCGCTGATGTCGTCAACGCGACGGGCCCGGGTCCCCCGGTCGGCCGCCGAGTCGGTGACGCCCCCGCGGCAGCGCTGAAGATAGGCCGCGAGGAAGGCGCGGCCCGCCGCTCCGCGCAGGTTCTCGTCCCGGGTCGCGATGCCGAGCTCCCACTGCGGGGGCGCCGTCAGTGAGGCGGTGGCGACACCCCTGAACATGTCCTTGTCGATGAGTGCGGCCGGGCCGTAGGCGATCCCAGTGCCTCGCTGGACCATGGTGAGGACGGCCAGCCAGTCATCGACTTCGAGCTGAACCCGACGGCGGAGGCCGGCCTCGTCGACCCAGCCGTCGAACAGTGCCCGCACCCACCACTCCCGGGGCAGGTCGATGATCGATTCCTCGACGACGTCGGTGGGGTCGAGTTCCTGGGCGCCGGCCAGCCGGTGCCCGGTCGGAACGATGGCCACGAGTGGCGTGCGGAGCAGGGGCTCGAACCGCAGAGCGGCACTGGCGCGGGGGACCCGAGGGGTGATGGCGAAGTCGACGGCTCCGTCGGCCACGAGGTCGGTCATCTGCTTTCCGCCGACGGGGATCACGTGCACGTCCACCCCCGGATGCCGGTCACGGAAGTCACAGATCGCTTCCGCCAGGTCGAAGCTCCGGGGCATGGCCACCGCCGCGACGCGGACCGATCCCCGGAGGAGGCCGGTCACCTCCGCGACGGCGTCCCGGGCCCGGTCGGCGTCGGCGAGCGCTGCTCTGGCGGGCTCGAGGAGAGTCCGCCCGGCGTCGGTCAGCTCTGCGCCGCCTCGACCCCGGATGAGCAGATTCGTCCCCAGCTCCCGTTCCAGCGCCAGCACAGAGGCGGACAGACTCGACTGGACCATGTACAACCGCGCCGCAGCGCGGGTGAACGAACCTTCCTCGACGACGGCCAGGAAGTGCTCGAGCTGCCTCAGTTCCACTGGTGCCGAATCCGGGTGCTGGGGGCCCAGCGGAATCGCGTCCTCAACTGACTTCCTTCCGACTGCGTGGTCGTGCGGTGCGGGCACGGGCGCCTGCCCGGCGGACCGTACGGAGCCCTGACGGAACGGGGGAGTCCCGTGTAAGGACTCACACACCAGGGGGACCGCGAGGAGTCTCTGCGCGTTTCGTGACGGCTTACAGTCAAGTCATGACAGTGCGTAGTACCTCGGTCGGATCCTCGGCGGCGCGGCCGGTACCGAAAAGGTGTCGGAACCGGCCCCTGGACCGGGCCAAGGACGACGCGATCAGGGCGGCGGTGCTCGACGTGCTGGCGCGCATGGGCTACAGCGGCCTCACCATGGACGAGGTGGCCGTGGCCGCCGGTGTCGGCAAGGCGGCGATCTACCGACGATGGACGAGCAAGGCCGACCTGCTGGTGAGCTTCATCGAGGGTTCGGTCGTGAACACCCTCGTCGTCGCCGACACGGGGTCGCTGAGAAGCGATCTGATCGCCCTCATGAACTCGGTCGTGGCACACGTCGACGGTCCCGCCGGCCGGGCCAATCGCACTCTGCTCAGCGCCATCCACGACGACTCAGCTCTGGCCGAGGCCTTTCGCGGAGGCCCACTGGCGCGCTGGAGCGCGGCCTTCGCCGACGTCTTCGATCGAGCCGTGGAGCGGGGGGAGATCGCCCCCGGTGCAGGCACGTCCGTCGCCGCAGAGGCGGGTCCCGCGATCCTCGTGCAGCGCTGGCTGCTCGGGGGAGCGGACCTCGACGAGGCTCTGGTGACGACTGTCGTGGACGAGGTGATGTTGCCGCTCCTGCGGCCGGCTGACCGCCGGGCGGCGCCGAACGACGGCAGTACCTCGGGTCGCCCGCGCAGGTTCGGCTCGATCACGCGGATCTCCTCCACGCCACCAGTACGTGCAGGGAGCACGCTGAACGTGCCGAGACCCCGGGCCGGCCGGGCGATCGTGACACTGCCGCAGCTCACCGGGTCCGCGAGGGCTCAGTCGGTGATGGGCTCGCGGCACCGCTCGAGGTAGGCGGCGAGGAAGGCGCGGCCCGCGGCGCCGCGCAGCGGCTCGTCGCGGGTGACCACGCCGAGTTCCCAGGGCGGCGCCCCTGTCATCGTCGCAATCCCGATGCCCGTGAACATCTCGACGTCGATGCACGCCTGCGGGCCGTAGGCGATGCCTGTGCCTCGCTGCACCATCGTCAACACGGTGAGCCAGTCGTTGATCTCGACCCCGACGCGCCGGTCGACTCCGTGCTCCTCGAGCAAGCGGTCGAACAGCTCACGGGCCCGCCATCCCCGCGGGAGGTCGATGAGGAATTCGCCGATCACTTCGGCGGGATCCAGGTCCTCGGCACCCGCCAGCCGGTGGCCGGCGGGACAGACGAGGACGAGCGGTGTGCTGACCAACGGCTGGAAGCGCAGCGTCGGACTCATCCGGTCGATCCGCGGAGTGATGGCGAAGTCGACCGCCCCCTCGGTCACGAGGTCGATCATGTCCCGAGCGCCGACGGGGACGACGTGGACGTCCACGGCCGGGTGCTCTGCCTGGAACCGTCGGATCGTCTCGGCCACATCGATGCTTCGCGGCATGGCGACGGCGGCGAAGCGGACCGACCCGCGGACCAGTCCCCTGACCTGAGCAACGGCGTCGCGCGCCCGGTCGGCCTCGGCGAGGGCGCTTCTCGCCGGCTCGAGCAGGGCTCGCCCGGCATCGGTGAGCTCCGCGCCTCGGCGACCCCGGATGAACAGGTCGGTGCCCAGTTCTCGTTCCAGTCCCAGCAGCGACGCCGAGAGGCTCGACTGGACCATGAACAACCGCGCGGCCGCACGAGTGAACGAGCCTTGCTCGACGACGGCCAGGAAGTGCTCGAACTGCCTCAGTTCCACTGCTGCAGAATCCGATGCCGAGGCCCGCAGGTGAAAACGGGCGTCCGTGCCGGCAGCCATCGACGGATCCGGTGAATGGGCCCGCCACATGACCATTCGGTGGCGAGCACCGCGGATCGATACGCCTCAGCCGTGCACACGGATCCGCCGGGCCACACGCTTCTGCTGGGCGTAATTCTCCAAGCGACGGATCAAGGGATCGGTGACCTCGGTGCCCCGGCTGATGAGGAGGACCCCATCGGACGTGAAGACGTCGTCGAAGACGACCAGGCCGGGTGCGAGGTCGTCGACATCGACGTCCCGGGGCGGCCCCTGGGCGTCCGTCACGTCGTGGAAGTCGACCAGCGCCTGCAGCACGCGGGGGTCGTAGGCGCCTTCGTCGGCCCGCAACGAGCTGATGGTGTCCTGCACGGACGGACGCTGGGACATGCCCGCATCGAAGTCAGCCGCCAGGCGCAGGATCCTCGCGGCCAGGGGCAGGTCGTCGCCTCGGGGCACGCCCGGGGCCGAGCCCTCGCCGTCGTATCGGGCGCGCTGCCAACCGATCGCCTCCGCCACGCCTTCGAGCCGAGGGATCGTGGCCACCAGGTCGTGGCTGATCAGCGGGATCCTGTCGGCCATCTCGGCCTCGTCCTCCGTCAGCGGCCGCCCGGCATCCAGCTTCGCCAGGACGTTCGGCGGCAAGGTCACTCCGCCGAGGTGGGACAGCATCGCCGTCACCTCGAGGTCCCACGGCTCCTCGACCGCCAGCGCCTCGGCGAGCTCCGTGACGGTCCGGGTCACCCGCACCGCACGCCCGAACGCCGCGGGCTGCGCGAGTGACAGCGTGGCCGTCAGTGCCTCGACCGTGCGGCGAAGCGTCGTGCCGAGCAGCTCCTTCTCGGCGGTCACCAGGCGGTTGATCTCGACCGCGCTTCCGATCTCCTCCATCAGCACCTCGGGGGGGCAGGGCTTGGTCAGGAAGCGATAGATCTGTCCCTCGTTGACCGCGGTAATGGCGGACTGCGTGTCTGCCTGGCCGGTCAGGAGGATCCGCACGACGTCGGGATAGAGAGAACGGACGCGGGAGAGGAACGTCGCTCCGTCCATCTGCGGCATGCGCATGTCGGACACCACGACGACAACCGGCTGCGACTGCAGCAATTCCAGAGCCTCCGCACCGCTGTTGGCGGTGTGCACCGTGAACTTCTTCCGCAGCTGCCGCCGCAAGCCGTCCAGAATGGCGATCTCGTCGTCCACCAGAAGAATCGGGGCGGCGTCGGTGTCCGCTCGGGCGAGCGGGCCATTGGAGAAGGTCACGGGTACTCCTGAGATTGCGTCTGCGGACGGTGCTACTCCTGACTGTCGTCAGCGCCCGCGCACCGCTCAAGCAGACCAGCCCCCACTTCTGTCGATGGGACCCATCGAGAACGCGTGATCAACACGGCGGTGCCGGATGTCGAGGTCTTAGTGCCGTCGTTCGGCATCCGGATCGATGACCACCAGGAGTTCTCGTGCGCACTGCAGACGTTCTCGTCATGGAGGTACCGGGGTCGAGCGGCCCGGCGACAGCCACCGCGATCAGCCGGTCGACGCGATCCAGTCGCCTTGCCGAGATGGTCCTCCGCGGCCCGGGCCGGCATCGGCTCCGGAGTAACGGAGGCGTGATCGTCGCCGCCTGTGCCGTGGGGATGGCCTCGTTCGTCCTGGTGCTCGTCCTCGGTGCACCGCTAGAGAGCACCTGGCTGCCCGGTGCCGCTGCCGAGTTGCTGCTCATTACTGCCGGGCTGGCAGCGGCCGTTGGGACGACCTCGACATCGCTTCGCCTCCAGGGCGCGTGCCTCGACGAGGCCGACCAGCGGCTTGCCTCCCAGGTCGCCGAGCTGGCCCGCTATGCCGCCGTCGTGGCGGCCACTGACGACTGCATCGTGACCATCTCGCTGGACGGGCTCATCACCTCGTGGAACCCCGCGGCGGCGGAGCTCTACGGATACACCGCGGACGAGGTGCTGGGGCGGCCGGTCACGCACATCTTCTCGGCGGATGCCCCGGAGATGGTCGATGGGGTGGCACGAGTCATGGCGGGGGAGCGGGCCGCGTTCGAGACCGTGCACCTCCGCGGCGACGGCACCACGGTGCAGCTCCTCTTGACCCTCACCAGGTTCTGCGACGGTGCGGGTCAGGCCACTGGGATCGTCGGGATCGCCCGGAACATCGGTGAACAGAAGACCCGTGACGCCGAGGTCCACCAGGAATCCAAGCTCGAGTCACTGGGCCGGCTCTCCGCAGGCCTCGCGCACGAGATCAACTCGCCGATCCAGTTCGTCGGGGACAACGCCCGCTTCCTCGAGGAGGCCTACGTAGAACTCATCCGCGTGGTCGAGGTCTACCGGGGGCTGCTGGACACGGCGAACCCGATCGGCTGGATGGAGCGGCAGGAGCGGGTGCGCGAGGCGGAGGCCGGCATCGACTTCGACTACCTGCAGAAGGAGATCCCCAGCGCGGTCGAGCAGACCCTCGAGGGGATCGAGCGCGTCTCGACCATCGTGCGGGCGATGAAGACCTTCAGCCACCCCGGTCACAAGGATCAGGTCCCGGCGGACCTGAACGAGGCGGTGGGGGCCACTGTCACGGTGGCCCGTCACCAGATCAGGGACGTCGCCGACCTGCGGCTCGACCTGGCCGAGTTGCCGCCCGTGAAGTGCAACATTGCGGAGCTGAACCAGGTCTTCCTCAATCTCATCGTCAATGCTGCGGACGCGGTCGGGGAGACCGGGCGCCGCGGTCTGATCACCGTCGCTACCGCGGTGGACGGTGAGGACGTCGTCATCCGGATCACCGACACCGGCGGAGGCATCCCGGACGATGTGCGCTCGAGGATGTTCGATCCGTTCTTCACCACCAAGGACGTCGGCCGCGGCAGTGGGCAGGGGCTTCCGCTCGTCCGCGGCGTCGTGCAGGAAGGTCATGGTGGGAGCATCACGGTGGAGTCCGTCCTCGGCGAGGGCACCACGTTCACGGTGCGCATCCCCATCGACGGTCTGAGGGAGCAGGAGGAGGCCCTCGCGGGCGTCGCCGTGTCCGCCTGACCCATCCGATGTCGAGTCGTCGTCGTGTCGACGGGACGACACGACGACAACTCGACTGTCGGTGATGGCTCAGCGCTGGGCGAGGTAGGCCGCTGCCGTCTCCCGCAGCCGGGAGTGCATGCCGTCGGCGACCACGGCGTCGGTGCCGAGGTACCGCTTCGCCAGCTTG
>JAOPUS010000094.1 GCA_025963345.1 Blastococcus sp.
GGGTGAGCAGGCCGTCCAGGAAGTGCAGCTCGGTGCCGCAGACACCGGCCGCCGCCACGTCGATCAGCACGTCCCCGGGGCCGGGCCGCGGCCGGTCGACGTCCTCGACGGCCAGCGGCCGGCCCACTCCGTGGAAGCGCACAGCACGCATCGGTTTCCTCCCTACGCCGGCATGACCCGGACAGGTTCCAACGGTCGGCGGCCCCAGCCGCCCTCTCAGCCCACTCGGGTGGGCTCCCGTGCTACGGGCGGCACGCTACTCAGGCGGCCGGATGCGCCCGCCCGCCGGGTCCCCCTCCGGCCGGGCTGTTACGTTCGGGCCGTACGTGGCACGGGGTGTCCCGCCCGGGACTGAGAACACACCCGTCGAACCTGCTCCAGTTCGCACTGGCGAAGGGATGTCACCGGCGTGGAAGCCATCGACCTGCGCGCTGCCCGGAAGGCGCTGCGCGAGACCGCACCTCTGGTGCACTGCCTGACCAACACGGTGGTCCAGACGTTCACCGCCAACGCCCTGCTGGCCGCCGGGGCCGCACCGGCCATGGTCGACGCACCCCAGGAGGCCGGCGACTTCGCCGCCGTCGCGTCCGCCGTGCTGATCAACGTCGGCACGGTGCATGAGCGCACCGCCGAGGCGATGCGGCTGGCCGCGCGGTCGGCCGGTGCAGCGGGTACGCCATGGGTCCTGGACCCTGTCGCCGTCGGTTCTCTGGCCTATCGGACGGCCGTGGCCGAGGAGCTCGTGACGCTTCGGCCCACTGTGGTGCGCGGCAACGCCTCGGAGGTGATGGCACTGGCCGGAGCGGGTGCCGGGGGCCGGGGCGTGGACAGCACCGCAGGCGCCGACGACGCGGCGAAGGCCGCCGCGGAACTGGCCCGGCGGACCGGTGGCGTGGTGGCCGTCAGCGGCGCGGTCGACCTGCTCACTGACGGCTCCCGGACGGTGCGGGTGGGCGGCGGGTCGGTGCTGCTCACGCGGACGACGGGTGCCGGCTGCGCACTCGGCGCTCTGGTGGCGGCCTACCTCGCCGCCACCGACGACGCGCTTGTCGGGGCGGTCGCCGCGCACGCCCACGTTGCGATGGCCGCCGAGCGTGCCGCGGTCACGGCCGCGGGGCCCGGCACGTTCGCCGCCGCCTGGCTCGACGCACTCGACGCTGTCGACGGAGACACGCTGGCCACGGCCGACGTGCGCATCGCCCGATGAGACCGCCATTCGACCCGACGCTCTACCTGGTCACCGACACGGAACTGTGCCGGCCCCGGCCGGTGGCCGACGTCGTCCGGGCGGCAGTGGCCGGCGGGGTGACGGCTGTGCAGGTGCGCGACAAGTTCGCCTCCCGCCGCGACCTGCTGGCGCTCGTGCGAGCGGTGCAGTCCGCGGTCGCGGACACGCCTGGGGTGCGGGTCGTGGTCAACGACGCCGTGGATGTCGCGCTGATGGCCGGTGCCGACGGCGTCCACGTCGGTCAGGATGACCTGCCCGCGACCGACGTCCGCGCGTTGCTCGGCCCCGAGCGGCTGCTCGGCCTGTCGGTCTCCTCGCGAGCCGAGCTCGACGCAGCGCTGACGCTGCCGGCCGGAACGCTGGACCTGGTCGGGCTGAGCCCGGTGTGGGGAACCCCGACCAAGCCCGATGCGGGTCCGGCGCTGGGCCCTGCGGGGGTGGCAGAGCTGGCCCGCGCCGCCCGTGCCGAGGGACTGGCCAGCGTGGCGATCGGCGGGATCAGTGACGACCGGGCGGCCGAGGTCGCTGCCACCGGCGTCGACGGGATCTGCGTCGTCTCCGCCGTCTGCACGGCGGCCGACCCGGCAGCTGCGGCCCGGCTGCTGCGGTCCGAGATCACCCGCGGCCGGTCGGCGGTGGTGATCAGGTGACCGCTGTGGCGCTGACCGTGGCCGGTAGCGACCCCAGTGGCGGTGCCGGGATCCAGGCCGACCTGAAGACCTTCAGCGCCCTCGGCGCCTACGGCACCGCCGTCCTCACCGCACTGACCGCGCAGAACACACGCGGCGTCACGGGGGTGCACCCGGTGCCGGCCGCCTTCGTCGGGTTGCAGCTGCGCACGCTGCTCGATGACGTCGAGGTGCACGCCACCAAGCTGGGCATGCTGGGCACCGCCGAGGTCGTGCGGGAGGTGGCCGCCGTACTCGCCGAGCGCCGTCCGGGACCCGTCGTCTGCGACCCGGTCATGGTCGCCACCAGCGGTGACCGGTTGATCGACGAGGAGGCGGTGGCCGCCGTCCGGACGGAGTTGCTGCCGCTCGCCGACCTGATCACACCGAACGTTCCGGAGGCCGCCGCGCTGCTGGGCACCTCCCCGGTCACCGACGCCGACGGGCTGCCCGAGCAAGCGGTGGCCCTCCTGGCGCTGGGCCCGGGCGCGGTGCTGCTCAAGGGGGGGCACCTCGGTGGCGCGTACAGCGTCGACGTGCTGGCCTCCGCGGACGGCGTGCACATCACCCGCCGTCCGCGGGTGACGACGAAGGCGACCCACGGCACCGGGTGCACCCTGTCCTCGGCGATCGCCGCGCTCGCGGCCCGGTCCCCTGGCGTGGGCTGGCCGGTACTCGTCGAGGGCGCCCGCGACTACCTGCAGCGCGCGCTGGAGGCCGGCGAGGAACTCGGCATCGGCTCGGGCCACGGCCCCGTGCACCACTTCGCCGGGATCTGGCCGGACTGACCAGCCCCGGTCAGTAGTCGACCTGCGCGGTCCCGCGCCGGAGTGCGAGCCCGTCGAGGAGCAGGCCGGTGGCGAGAGCGGCGCCGACCCCTTCACCGGCGCGCATCCGTAGGTCCAGCAGCGGCTCGCACCCCAGGTGCTCGAGGACGAGGGCATGCCCCCGTTCGCGGCTGCGCTGCCCGGCGACGAGACAGGCCTGGACGGCGGGCTCGAGCTGCACCGCCACGAGGGCCGCGAGCGAGACCGCGAAGCCGTCGACGACGACGACCGCGCGCTCCTGCGCCGCCCCCCAAGCGATCCCGGCGAGCACCGCCAGTTCAGGTCCTCCCAGTTCGGCCAGAGCCGTCAGCGGATCATCGCCCAGCGCCGGATGAGCCCGTCGGGCCCGGCTCACCGCGGCGGAGACGACGTCGCGCTTGCGGTCGAGCATGGCGGCGTCCGCGCCCGACCCGAGGCCGGTCACCTCGGCCGGGTCGGCGCCGAGCAGCCCGCAGGCGAGGGCGGCCGCCACCGTGGTGTTGGCGACGCCGATCTCCCCGAGCGCGACGATGCCGGCCGTGCCGACTTCCCGCCCCAGCCGTCGTCCGGCGTCCACCAGGAGCCGGGTATCGGTGATCGTCATCGCCGGCGTGTCCACCAGGTCACCGCGCACTCCCGCCGGTCGCAGAGCTGTGACACCGGGGTGGGGTCCCCCGGCCACACCGGCATCGACGATCCGCCGCTCCAGGCCGACCGCGCGCGCAGCGGTGGCGCCGAGCGACGTCCCCGCCAGGGCGGCACGCAACACGTCGCCGGTGACGGACGGGTCGTACGGAGAGACCCCGTGCGCCGCCACGGGATGGTCCGCGGCGGCGAGGACCAGCGTCCCGCCGGTAGCGGCACCGCGGCCCAGCGCGATGGCGCGGTCGACGGCCCGGTCCAGGACCCCCAAGGAGCCGGGGACGGTGAGCAACCGATCGGCCTCGTCACGGGCGCCGACGACCGCTGGCTGGTCGGGCGCGCGCAGCCGCGACGACGGTGCAGGCGGGGCCTCGCCATCATCGGGCCACCGGTCGTGCAGCACGACGTCGCGCAGCGGGAGCCGCCGCGACCAGCCCGCGCGTTCCAGGCCCGGCGCGGGCGGGCGTTCGTCCGGCCAGCCCAGACACAGCCAGCCGAGGGTCACCACGCCGTCGGGCAGGCCCAGCAGTTCGGCCAGGTCGACGGGACGGAAGAGCGTCACCCAGCCGAGGCCCAGCCCCTCGGCCCGGGCGGCCAGCCACAGGTTCTGGATGGCCGCGGCACAGCTCCACAGGTCGGCGTCCGGGAACGTGGCGCGGCCCAGCACCCCGGCTGCCGGAGCCCGCCGGTCACAGCAGACGACGATCCCGAGCGGGGCCTCCCGGACACCTTCGAGTTGCAGGTCGAGCAGCCGGCGGGCCGCTTCTGCGTCGAGTCCGGCGGCCTGACGCAGCCGCTCGCGGTCGGTCAGGACGGCGGCGCGGTCCCGGATCTCGGGGTCGCGGACGACGAGGAACCGCCACGGCTGACTGTGCCCGACCGACGGAGCGGCGTGGGCCGCGCCCAGAACCCGCTCCAGCACCTCGGCGGGCACCGGGTCGGGACGGAACCGTCGGACGTCGCGCCGGGCCTCGACGGCCTCGTACAACCCGGCCCGGGCGTCGGGCGGTAACGCCCAGCCGGTGGGGTCCGCCGCCCGCTCGGAGGCCGCGGTCGCGTCACCGACGAGGGGCACCGGGCGGGGCCACGTCCGCTGGTCCCGGGGCACGGGCTACTCGGCGAGCGGCAGATGGATGCGTCCGCCGCGCTCGGTGAACTGGGCGGCCTTCTCCCGGAGTCCCGCCTCGATCGCCTCCTCCGAGGTCAGGCCTCGCTCCTCGGCGTAGCGGCGCACGTCCTGGGAGATGCGCATCGAGCAGAAATGCGGCCCGCACATCGAGCAGAAGTGCGCCGTCTTGGCGGGAGCGGCCGGCAGGGTCTCGTCGTGCATCGACCGGGCCGTATCGGGGTCCAGGGCCAGGTCGAACTGGTCCTCCCAGCGGAACTCGAACCGTGCGTCGGAGAGCGCGTCGTCCCACGCCTGGGCCCCGGGGTGTCCCTTGGCCAGGTCGGCCGCGTGCGCGGCGATCTTGTAGGCGATCATGCCGTCCTTGACGTCGTCCCGGTCCGGAAGCCCCAGGTGTTCCTTGGGGGTGACGTAGCAGAGCATCGCCGTCCCGTGCCAGGCGATCATCGCCGCGCCGATCGCGGAGGTGATGTGGTCGTACCCCGGCGCGATGTCCGTGGTGAGGGGACCGAGGGTATAGAAGGGCGCCTCCTGGCACAGCTCCTGCTGCAGGTCGACGTTCTCCTTGATCTTGTGCATCGGGACGTGGCCGGGGCCCTCGACCATGACCTGGACGTCATGGTCCCAGGCCACCGCCGTCAGCTCACCGAGCGTCCGCAGCTCCGCGAACTGGGCCTCGTCGTTGGCATCGTGGATGGACCCGGGGCGCAACCCGTCGCCCAGGGAGAACGTGACGTCGTAGGCCCGCAGGATGTCGCAGAGCTCGGCGAAGTGCGTGTAGAGGAAGTTCTCCTCGTGGTGGGCCAGGCACCACGCCGCCATGATCG
>JAOPUS010000125.1 GCA_025963345.1 Blastococcus sp.
ATCCGGCGCAGGAACCGGCGCACCCGCGCCGGACGGGGCGGCGCCGGCGGGGCCGCGATCCGCGGCGCGAGGGCCGGCCGAACGGTGGCGGCACCCGCGGTGGGACGCGCAGTGGGACGCCAGGCCAGATGCTCGCCCCGCGGGCCGGCACCCCAGAGCGCGGCCCGCCGGATCACGGTGTGCAGGCGGCCGGCGGCGGGGGTGGGCAGCGGAGGCGCCTCGGGCACGGGGACCGCGCCGGGGACCGGCCGGGCCACGGGCGCGGGCTGCACCGAGCGGAGTGGAACGGTGCGGACGGTCCCCGCGCGGGAGCCCGGGTGGCGGTAGGTGGCCGGGCGCCGGGTGCGGGAACGTCCGTACACCGAACCGTCGTCCGCGCGGTCGAGCACGTCGATCAGGCCGGCCAGGCCGGCCAGGCCGCCGCCGGTGTGCCGGCCCGTCGGGTCGGCGGGCATGCGCGCCGCGGTTGCCCGCTCGCTGCTGCTCATGTCGCCTCCCGGAAGTCGTGTCCGCGACCGGGGAAGGTGTCGCGGACAAGGAGAAACCTAGGGACCGCGGGGCCCGGCGACCGGCTCCTGGAACACGCTCCCGGCGGCGCGTGACCGAACCGTTGTGGAGACTCCGCGGGCGGGATGGTGACCCCTCCTTCACAGCCGTTACTTGTCGACAAGCCGTGGCCCCTGAGCGTGGAAATCCCTGTTCAGGGGCGCGGTCACGCCGACGAAGGCCCGGCGCCCGCGGCGTGTCGGGGCCTGCTGCGAGGATTCCCGGGTGCCCACACCCATCCCGCTGGTGATCGACACCGACCCCGGCATCGACGACGCGCTGGCCATCCTGCTGGCCCTGGCCAGCCCGGAGGTCGACCTCCGCCTGGTCACGACCGTGCACGGCAACGTGGAGGTGGCGCAGACGACGGAGAACGCGCTGCGGGTGCTGCACCTGGCCGGGCGGTCCGACGTGCCGGTCGCCGCGGGGGCCCGGGAGTCGCTGGTGCATCCGCAGCCGGAGCGGGCCGGGCACGTGCACGGCGCGGCGGGCCTCGGTGGGGTGGAACTGCCGCCGTCCCCCGCCGTCCCCATCCTGCGTCCTGCCGTCGTGGCGCTGGCCGAGCTGCTGATGAGCGCCCCACAGCCGGTCACGATCGCCGCTGTCGGGCCGCTGACCAACATCGCGCTGCTGCTGCGGGTCTTCCCCGATGCGGCGGCACGGATCGGCCGGTTGGTCGTGATGGGTGGCTCGGCCTGGCGCGGCGGCAACGTGACCGCGGCGGCGGAGTTCAACATATGGGCCGACGCCGAGGCCGCCCAGGCGGTGCTGACGTCGTCGCTGCCGACGGTGCTGGTCGGTCTGGACGTCACGCTGCCCACGGTTCTCGACGAGGCCGGGATCGCCCGCTTCGCGGCGGCCGGCCCCATCGGCGCCACCGCCGCTGCGATCCTCCAGCAGTACCTCGACCATGCGCGGACGGCCTACGGCACCACCGGCGTCGTCGTCCACGACGCGCTGGCCGTCACCGAGGCCATCCTCCCCGGCACCCTCGGCACCGTGCGGCGGGACGTCGTGGTCGACACCGGGCTGGGCTTCGGCCGGGGGCAGACGCTGGTGGACCGCCGGACGGTCTCCACCGCCCCCACAGCGGTGGACGTCGCCGAGCAGGTGGACAGCGCCGCCGCGGTGGAGTTCCTCGTGTCCCGCCTTGCTTCCCTTGATGCGGCGCCCCCGGACGCCGCGCGGCGGTGACGGTTCAGCGGGACCGGTTCTCCTGTGCGGACTGCACGATCCCGAACGCGATGTCGCGCAGCTTGCGGTTGTAGCGCTGGGACGCCTCGCGCAGGATCTCGAACGCCTGGTCTGCGTCGATGTGCCGCTGGGCCATCAGCACGCCCTTGGCCTGCTCGATCGTCGCCCGTGACTCCATGGCCACCCGCATGTTGTGCGCCTGGTCGAACAACCGGGCGTGCGCGTCGGCGTTGGCGACGGCCACCGCGATGACCTCGGCGACGTCCGAGCCGGCCCGCAATGACTCCGGCGACGCGAAGGCGCCGGGCTTGGTCGAGTAGTTGTTCAGGGCCCCGATGCTCGAGCCCTGGTAGGGCAGCGGGATCGACAGCGAGCTCAGCACGGGGGTGGTCGCGACCACGTGGGCGACGTACTCCGGCCAGCGCTCCTCCATCCGCATGTCGTCGACACGCAGCAGCACGCCGCCCCGGCCGGCGTCCATGCAGGGGCCGTACCCGTGCTCGTACTGCAATTCGTCGGCAGCCAGCGCCATCGCGCCGGAGTGGGCGGCGGTGAAGGCCTTGTCGGCCCGGAGCAGGGTGATCGACGACGCCTCGGCCCCGGGGATCCGGCGAGCCGCGATCGCGGTGATGTCGGTGAGCACCTCGGCGAGCGTGCGGTCGACGAGCACCACCTTGCTGAGGTCCCGCAGCAGCTCGTCCACCGCTCCAGTGTGCCTGGTCGGGGTCCCGGGTCCCGCCCGCCTCTGCGCGCCGGGACGGGATCGGTCAGGATGGACCCGGCCGGGCCCGCTCTCGGCCCGCCTGCGGAGCAGACGCGAGGGGGAGGCGATGGCCGACGAGCCGGCCCACGACCCGTGGCCGAGCGCGCCCGTCCCATCCGTCCCCGGCGACGTCTGGCACTGGCAGCTGGAGGCCATGCACGTGGTCTCCCGGGTCCGCAGCGACCTGCGCGCCCGCATCGCCCACCCGTCGGTCTCCTCGGCCTCGACGGACGACGCCCGCGACGGTCTGCTGCTGGTCTTCGAGGAGCTGGCCTCCAACGCGCTGCGCCACGGCGGCGGTGACGTCCGGGCCCTGGTGGTCGCGGGCCCCGGAGGCTGGCTGCTGGACCTGAGCGACGAGGCGCCCGACCGGCCACCCATCCCCGCCGTCGACCGCGACCCCGCCCTCGGGGGCATGGGCCTGCACCTGGTCGCCCAGCTCTCGACGACCTACGGCTGGGAGAAGCGGCCCGGCCGCAAGCACGTCTGGGCCCGGCTGCCCTCCGGCCGCACCGAGGGCACCGAGCGGCAGCGCAGCCAGTTGCCCGAACCCCGCTCCCCCGGCATCCACAAGGACTGAGAAAGGACCCCCTTCTCCCCACCCCTCGCAAGCTCGGGGCGGTGCCCTGAAGGGGGCCTACTGATTGGCGGCCTCGACGGCATCGCGGAAGCGGTCGGCGTCCTGGCGGACGGCGGTCATCGGGCCCAGCAGGACGTCGTCGGCCACTGCGTCGACGGCGACGCGCAGCCGGCGGTCGGCCGCCCGCC